>JBOGFO010000644.1:0-4220 GCA_050743445.1 Acidimicrobiia bacterium | reverse complement strand
GCCCTGCACCAGTTCCTCCCCGACTTCAACGCCGGGGACGCCATCGGCGACCACGTGCTCCGGATCCGGGCGACCCTGCGGGAGGCGGGCTACGACAGCGAGATCTACGCCGACGACATCAAGCCGGCGGTGGCCCACCTGGCCCGCCACTACCGGGAGTTCGACCCCGCCCGCGGCGAGGACACCTGGCTCCTCTACCACCTGTCGACGGGCAGCCCGATGGCGGACTGGGTGGCCGACGCGTCCGTTCCCATGGCCGTCGACTACCACAACATCACCCCGGCCCGGTACTTCGGGCGGTGGATGCCCGACGCCGCCGAGCGGTCCCGGGCGGCCCGGGAGGAGATGCGCCGGCTCGCCCCCCACTCCCGCTTCGCCCTCGCCGACTCCGCCTACAACGCCGAGGAGCTCACCGCCGAGGGCTACCAGGACGTCTCGGTCCTCCCCATCCTCATCGACTTCACCGACTACGACGCCCCGCCCGACCCCAGGGCCGGCGCCCGCCTGGAGCGGCTGGCGGCAGGGGGCGGGGCCCGGTGGCTCTTCGTGGGCCGTTTCGTCTCCAACAAGGGCCAGCACGACCTGATCGCCGCCTTCGCCGCCTACCGCCGGCTCTTCGACCCCCGGGCCCGCCTCGCCATCGTCGGGCACTGGACGCTCGGGCGCTACGTGGCCGACCTGGAGCGGATGGCGGACGACCTCGGCGTGGCCGGCGCCGTCGAGCTTCCCGGCGCCGTCCCCTTCCCCGAGCTGGTGGCCGAGTACCGGGCGGCTGATGTCTACGTCTCGCTGTCGGAGCACGAGGGCTTCTGCGTACCCGTGCTGGAAGCCATGCACTTCGGGGTGCCGGTCGTGGCCCTGGCCCGGGGTGCGGTCCCCGCCACCGTGGGCAACGGCGGCCTGCTCCTCGAAACCAAGGAGCCCCTGGCGGTGGCGGCGGCCGTGCACCGGGTCCTCACAGAAACCCCGCGGCGCGAGCGGCTGCTGGCGGCGGGACGGGGCCGGGTGGCCCACTTCTCGTTGGAGAACAACCGGCGCCGGCTCCTGGACGCGGTCGGCCCCCGGGTGGGGGCCGTTGCCTGACCGGAAACGACCGGCGGGGCTAGCCTCGGATGCTGATGGACAGCCCCAACACCGTCGTCGACCAGGTCCGGGAGCAGGCCCGGGAGCTCGAGCGCGAGCCGGGCTTCCCCGCCCCGCTGGCCGAACAGGTCCGGGCCTCCACGGCCTGGATGGGGGCGGGCGACGGCGCTCCCGACGACCTCCGGTTCGCCGCCACCCTGCTGTCCCGCCAGGCGACCCGGAACCTGGAACCGCCCGACGTCACCGGGAATCGGATCCGGCGGGTGGTGAAGGTGGCCGTCCTCCAGCTGGTCGGGTGGTACGGGAAGTTCCTCGGCCGCCACCTCGGCGCCGTGGGCCAGGCCTTCGCCCGGCTCGGACTGGCCGTGGCCGGCCGGGTGGAGCGCCTGGAGGACGACCAGCGGCGGGACCGGGTCGCCCTGGAGGCCGAGCTCGAGGCGCTGCGGGCCCGGGTGGCGACCCTGGAAGCCACCCTGGCGCAGGACAGGGACCCGGCCGGCCCCGCCCGTTGAGCGCCCTCCACCAGTTCCTCCCGTCCTTCGCCGCCGGGGACGCCATCGGCCACCACGTCCGGCGCGTGCAGCGGGTGCTACGGGAGGCGGGCTACGAGAGCGAGATCTTCGCCGACGAGATCCAGCCCTCCGTGCGCCGGCTCGCCCGCCCCTACCAGGAGTTCACGCCCCCAGCCAACGGCGAGCCCACCCGGCTGCTCTACCACCTGTCCACCGGCAGCCCCATGGCCGGCTACGTGGCCGGGACGGGCCAGCCCCTGGCCGTCTACTACCACAACATCACCCCGGCCCGGTTCTTCGAACGCTGGGAGCCGGAGGCCACCGGCCGGGTCCGCGGCGCCCGGTCCCAGCTGCGCCAGCTGGCCGGCCCGAGCCGGTTCGCCATGGCCAATTCCGCCTATTCGGCCGGCGAGCTGACCGAGGCCGGCTACGCCAACGTGTCCGTCGTCCCCGTGCTGGTCGACTTCGACGAGTACGACGTGCCCCCCGACCCGGCGGCGCTGGATCGGCTCCGGCGGGCCGCCGACGCGGGCGGTGCCACCTGGCTCTTCGTCGGGCGCCTGGCCCCGAACAAGTGCCAGCACGACGTCATCGGCGCCTTCGCCCTCTACCGCGAGCTCTTCGACCCCAAGGCCCGGCTCCACCTGATCGGGGGCCGGACGAGCATGCTCTACTGGGAGGGGCTCCGGCTGCTGGCCGAGGAGCTGGGCTGCGCCGGCGCCGTCGAGCTCACCGACGTGCTCACCTTCCCCGAGGTCCTGGCCCACTACCGGACGGCCGACGTCTTCGTGTCGCTCTCCGAGCACGAGGGATTCTGCGTCCCGCTGCTCGAGGCCATGCACTTCGGCGTCCCGGTGGTGGCGCTGGGCGCGTCGGCCGTGGCCGAGACCGTGGCCGACGCCGGCCTGGTCCTCCCCGACAACGACCCGGTGACCGTGGCCTGTGCCGCCCACCGGGTCCTCACCGACGACGGGCTGCGGGCCCAGCTGGTGGGCGCCGGACACCGGCGGGTGGAGCACTTCTCCTTCGAGAACAACCGCAAGCGGCTGCTCTCGGCCGTGGAGGAAGGCCTGGCCCATGACTGACCGGACCCGCCTGGCTCTCGTTCCGCCCCGCTACGGCGAAGACGTGGTCGGCGGCGCCGAGGTGGTGCTGCGCCAGGCGGCCCATGGCCTCGCCGCCCGGGGCTGGGACGTCGAGATCCTCACCACCTGCTCCCGGGACCACTACACCTGGGCCAACGAGTACCCGGCCGGCACCTCGACCGACGGGGCGGTCACGGTGCGGCGCTTCCCGGTGGTGCGCGACGCCGACCGCGCCGAGCGGGACCGCCTCGATCGCCGCCTCACCGTCGGCCTCTCCCTCGACCCGGCCGAGCAGCTCACCTGGGCCAACGGCAACATGCGGGTGCCGGACCTCGTCCACCACCTGGTGACGGCGGGTAACTCCTACCGGGCCGTGGTCTTCTCTCCCTACCTGGCCTGGACCACGCTGGCCGGGGTGGCCACCGTGCCCGAGCGGGCCGTGGTCATCCCCTGCCTCCACGACGAGCCCTCGGCCTACCTCGAGGTCTTCCGCCCGGTGCTCACCTCCCCGGCCCAGGTGTGGTTCATGTCCGAACCCGAACAACGCCTGGCCCAGCGCCTGGGAGAGGTGGCCCCCCACCACGTCACCGGCGAGGGCGTGCTCGTCCCGGACAGCTATGACCCGCAACGGTTCCGGGACAAGTACGGGCTGACCCGGCCCTTCGTGCTCTTCGCCGGCCGGCGGGAGCCGCTCAAGGGCTGGAACGACCTCCTGGCCGGCCTCGACCGGGCCCGGCACCTCGGCGCCGACCTCGACCTGGTCAGCTTCGGCGTCGGTTGGATGCCCCCGCCGCCCGCCATCGCCGGCCGGGTGATCGACCTCGGCTACCTGCCCCAGGAAGACGTCGGCGACGCCTTCGCCGCCGCCGCCGCCTACATCCAGCCCAGCGCCATGGAGAGCTTCTCCCGCACCATCATGGAGGCCTGGCTGGCGGGCACCCCGGTGATCGCCAGCGGCCGCAGCGACGTGGTGCGCTGGCACTGCGAACGCTCCGGCGCCGGCCTCGTCTACGAGGACATCTACGAACTGGCCCAGTGCCTGGCGCTGGTGGCCGACGCCCCCGAGGCCCTGCGGCCCCTGGCCGCCGCCGGACGGGACTACGTCCTCACCCACTACACGTGGGACGTCGCCCTCGACCGGATGGAGAAGGCCCTGGAGGACCTGCCGTGACGGCACCCATGTCGACCCGGCGGGTGCTGGTCTACGGCGAGTACCCCCCCACTCCCGGACCCGAGGCCGCCACCACCCTGGCCGAGGTGCGGTCGCTGCTGGCCCAGGGGACGGAGGTCGAAATCGTCTCGCCGTGGCCGTCGGGGGCGCACCACCACGCCCACGTCGACGGGATGCGGGGCAACCTGCGCTTCGCCGAGCGGGTGGCCCGCTTCCGGCCCGACGAGATCATCGCCCACCTCGACCCGACGCTCCTGCGCCCCCGGCGCGGCGGACGGACCGAGCCCGCCGCCCGCCGCCTGCTCGGCCTCGCCCTGCGGGGCGCCACCGTGCATCTCCCCCCGCTCGCCGGGCGCCTCGACCCCGGCT
>JBOGFO010000643.1:0-3128 GCA_050743445.1 Acidimicrobiia bacterium | reverse complement strand
GGGGAACACCTCGAAGAAGTCCCCGTCGTCGACCACCTCGGCCACGACCTTCTTCATGTCGTAGGGCTTGTTGGGGGAGTCGGGGATGAGCTCCACGAGGTGGGGCGACGAGCGCTCCGGGTCGTCGGTGGGCTCGATCCAGGGCGGGTCCTCGAGATTGTTGGAGGGCAGGAAGGACATCAGGTAGCGGACGTCCTCCAGGCAGGTCTCCTCGTCCGGGCACACGAAGCTGGCCACCCCGGACTTGGAGGCGTGGGTCATGGCCCCGCCCAGCTCCTCCTGGGTGACGTCCTCGCCGGTGACCGCCTTCACCACGTCGGGCCCGGTGATGAACATGTGGGAGGTGCCCTCGACCATGAAGATGAAGTCGGTCATGGCCGGCGAGTACACCGCCCCGCCGGCGCACGGCCCCATGACCACGCTGATCTGGGGGACGACCCCGGACGCCTTCACGTTGCGGAAGAAGATCCCGCCGTAAGCGGCAAGGGAGACCACGCCCTCCTGGATGCGGGCGCCGGAGCCGTCGTTGAGCCCGATGAACGGCGCGCCCACCGACTCGGCCAGGTCCATGACCTTGTGGATCTTCTCGGCGAAGACCTCGCCCAGGGAGCCGCCGAAGACGGTGAAGTCCTGGGAGAAGACGAACACCTTGCGGCCGTCGATGGTCCCCCAGCCGGTGATCACCCCGTCGGTGAGGGGCCGGGTGGCCTCGACGTCGAAGCCGTGGGCCCGGTGGCGGGCCAGCATGTCGAGTTCGACGAAGGACCCGGGGTCGAGGAGCTTGTCCACCCGTTCCCGGGCGGTGAGCTTCCCCCGGGCGTGCTGGCGCTCGACGGCCGCCGGGCTGCCGGCACTCCGGGCCTGTTCCTTGAGGCTGGTCAGCTCCTCGATGCGCTCGTGCATCGGGTGGGGCTTTGGCGCGGCCGCGACTCCGCCCTCGTCCCCGTGCAGCGCTTCCGCCTCGGCCTGCTCCTGGATGTCGCTTTCCTCAACCGCCATCCCTGAAGCGTACGCGACGAACCCTCAGGCCCCGGTGACGAGAAGCGCGTCTGGCGGCCGGGTCAGGGCGTGACGAGCTGCAGCGGAACCCCGAGTGCCTCGGACGCCCGGGCCAGCTGAGGCCCGATGCGGGTGATCCCCATGGTCCCGGCGTCGACCCCGTTCTCGTCGAACCCGAAGCCGTGCAGGCCGGTGGTGACGAGGACTCCGACGGCCAGTCCGTCACTGGAGATGACCCCGCTGCCCGAGTCGCCGGGCAGGGCCAGACCGACGGCGTAGACGTGGTCGGGGTGCGGAATGCCGACGGCCACGCCGGACCGGGCCGGCACGGTGGAGCCGATGCCGACTCCGTTGCCGTAGTACTCGAGGACGGTGGCGTCCGGGGTGTCCCCTTCGAAGGTGCCCGTGGGGCCGCCGAAGTGGCACATCTCAGGACTGGCCTCGACACCGGGGTCGAGGCGGATGAGGGCGAAGTCCTTCGGGTCCTCGAGGACGGCGTAGGCGAACTCGCCGACGCGCTGGCCGCCCGTCTTGGCCTGGGGCCCGCCCCCCTTGGGCCACAGCTTCTCGCCGGCGCTGTCCCCCACGGGGCCGCTGGCCAGGATGCAGTGCCCGGCGGTGCCGATGTAGCGCGTCCCGTTGGGGGCCTGGAACAGGAAGTTGTACGTGCAGACGCCGATCTCGGTCTCGAGCCGGCCGCCGGGGCGCACGCCCTCGCAGGGCCCGACGCCCGCGGGAGCGGCGGCAGGTACGCCGATGAGGGAGCAGGGTGTGCCCCCCAGCGTGAAGTCTGATTCCCCGGCCGGAGCCGAAGGCGGGAAGATGACGGCGGCCACCGCCGCCAAGGCCAGAATCAGACCAGCACGTCGCATCCGTGTCCCCCTGTGCGCCCCGGGGCGCCTGAAACGCCCCGCTTTCGAAACGCTTTCGACACCAGCTGGATTTTGTCCTGCTTTGTGCCATTCTGCACCCTTTGGGGGAAAAGCTTAGGCCGGATGGTGATCGGGGTGATCCGGCTCCTCCACCAGCTCGATCAGGGTGCCGAAGGCACCTTTGGGATGCACGAAGGCGACGGTCGTCCCCCGGCTCCCCCGGCGGGGCTTCTCGTCGATGACCCGGTGCCCCTCCCCCTTGACCCGGTCGAGGGCGGTGGCGCAGTCGGTGACCCGGTAGCCCACGTGGTGCATGCCCTCACCCCGGGCGTCGAGGAACTTGGCGACGGGCGAATCGGGCCGCGTGGGGGTGAGGAGCTGGATGTAGGAGTCGGCCACCTTGATGAGCGCCTCCTCCACCCCGTCGGATTCGATCCGCTCCCGGTGGACGGGCTCGACCCCGAAGGTGGTCCGGTAGTAGTCGACCGCCGCCTCCAGATCCCGCACGGCGATGGCCACGTGGTCGATCTCGGTGAGCATGGCGCCACGTTAGTGGCGCCGGGAGGAGGGGCAGGGGCCCCCGCCGACGTCGCGATGAGCCGCCAGGCGAAGAGCCATGTGCACTGCCCCCCTCAGCCTCAGGCGTGGCGGCGGAACAGCGTGATGCGGTCTTCGCCGACACGCTCCCGCAGCTCGGGATCGGTCACCCCGAGGCCCTCCTCGGGCGCCAGGCACAGTACGCCGATCTTCCCCTCGTGCAGGTTGTGGTGGACCTGGTAGGCGGCCTCACCCGTTTCCTCCATGCTGTAGACGGCGGAGAGGATGGGCTGGATCTTGCCCTGGCTCACCAGCCGGTTGGCCTCCCAGGCCTCCCGGTAGTTGGCGAAGTGGGAGCCCTTGATCGTCTTGAGGCTCATCCACAGGTAGCGGTTGTCGTACTCGATCATGTAGCCGGAGGTGGCGGCGCAGGTGATGACCGTGCCCCCCCGGCGGGTGACGAACACCGAGGCACCCATCGTCTGGCGTCCGGGGTGCTCGAAGACGATGTCGGGGTCGCCGCCGGCCAGCTCCCGGATCCGCTTCCCGAACCGCCGCCACTCGGCCGGGTCCTGGGACCGTTCGTCCTTCCAGAAGCGGTAGCCCTCCGTCTTCCGGTCGATGACCGCCTCCACCCCCAGCTCGTGGAGCAGGCCGACCTTCTCGGGGGAGGACACCACGCCCACCGGGATGCCGCCGCCGTTGAGCACGTACTGGCAG
>JBOGFO010000642.1:0-3163 GCA_050743445.1 Acidimicrobiia bacterium | reverse complement strand
ATGACGGGCACGCCCTCCTCGCTCTTCTCCCGGGCCCGCTGGAAGATGAGCCGGATCTGGCGCTCGGTCTCGCCCACGTACTTGTTGAGCAGCTCGGGGCCCTTGATGTTGAGGAAGTAGGACCGCGTGTTGCGGTTGCCCGTCTTCTCCGACACCCGCTTGGCCAGCGAGTTGGCCACCGCCTTGGCGATGAGGGTCTTGCCGCAGCCGGGAGGGCCGTAGAGCAGGATGCCCTTGGGCGGGGGCAGCTCGTGCTCGAGGAAGTGGTCGGCGTAGAGGTAGGGCAGCTCGACGGCGTCCTGGATCATCTCGATCTGGTCGTTCAGACCGCCGATGTCGTCGTAGGAGATGTCGGGCACCTCTTCGAGGATGAGCTCCTCCACCTCGGGCCGGGGCAGCTTCTCGATCAGCAGACCGGAGCGCCCCTCCATGAGGATCGTGTCGCCGGCCCGGAGCTTCTCTCCCATGAGCTCCTCGGACAGCTCCACCACGCGCTCCTCGTCGGCCCGTCCGACCACCAGCGCCCGCCGGCCGTCCTCGAGGATCTCTTTGAGGGTGACCACCTCGCCGTTCAGGTCGACGCCGCGGGCGAGGACCACGTTGAAGGACTCGTTGAGGACGACCTCCTGGCCCTTCTGCAGCTCGGTGGCCTCGATCTGGGGGTGGAGGGAGACGCGCATCTTGCGCCCGGCGGTGAACACGTCGATGCTGCCATCGTCGTTGGTGGCGAGGTAGGTCCCGTACCCCGACGGCGGCATGGTGAGCTTCTCGACCTCCTCGCGGAGGGCGGCGATGTGCTCGCGGGCCTCCCGGAGGGTGGCGGAGAGCTTCTCGTTCTGAGACAGGGCCTGGGCCAGCTGGCCCTTCGTCTCGAGGAGGCGCTCCTCGAGGGTGCGCACTCGCTTGGGTGCGTCCTGGATCCGCCGGCGGAGGCCGACAACCTCTTCTTCCAGGCCCTTGAGTTGAGTCTGGAGGTCCGTAACCTCCCGCTCGTACTCCTCAAGGCGCTTCTCGTGCTCGGAAGCCAGCGGGGACCACCCCCTACGATCGTGCGGCCCTAGAGTGAGGCCCGTTGGTCGAGAATACAGGGGCGCCGTCGTCGGGGGGTGGCTCGGTTCCATTTCACCGGCCGGGACCGGTTAAACTGGTCGACGTAACGGCCCGAACCGATACGGGGAAGACAGACACATGAAGGTATGGATCGACCAGGACCTGTGCACGGGTGATGGGCTCTGCGAGGAGATCGCGCCCGATGTCTTCACCCTGCTTGACGATGGCCTCGCCTACGTGAAGGAAGGCGCCAAGATCTTCAACAACCCCGGCGGGGCCGAAGGGCTGGCCAGTTTCCCCGACAACCAGCTGGAAGCCGTCATCGAGTCAGCCGAGGAATGCCCCGGGGAGTGCATCTTCATCGAGGAGTAACCGGCGCAATCCGCACGTACATGACGGGCTCCTCCGGGGGCCCGTCTTTGTGTGGTTCAGGGCGATTCGCCCTGGGTCGCGGGCCGGTCGGGATCGGCACACCAGGCCGACCATGACCCGACGAACAGGCGGCCCGGGCCGAGTCCGGCGACCTCGAGAGCCAGCAGGTCGTGGCAGGCGGTGATCCCCGAGCCGCAGTAGGCCACGACATCGCGGCCGGCGTCGATCCCCACGGCGGTGAACCGCTCCCGGAGCTGGTCCGGGGTGAGGAACCGTCCCGTCTCCCGGTCCGTGTTGCCGCTGTAAGGGAGGCTCACCGCCCCCGGGACGTGGCCGGCGCGGGCGTCGAGGTCGTGCGGCTCACCTCGGTAGCGCGCCGCGGAGCGGGCGTCGATGACCAGCGGCCCGTCGGCCTCGGCCGCCTGGCTGACGTCGTCCAGACCGGCCAGGTGGCGCTGCGGCCAGGATCCGGCCGTGAACGAGGCCCGGCCGAGGAAACCCGGCTCCTTCTCCAGCGGGCCCTCCCAGGCGGCGATCCCACCGTCGAGCAGGGCCGCCTCATGGCCGGTCACCCTCAGCATCCACACGAGCCGGGCGGCCATGGCCCCGTTGGCGTCGTCGTAGGCGATCACGGTGTCGTCGTCCCCGATGCCGAGGGAGCCCATGGTGGCGGCGAAGGCGTCCGGGGTGGGCAGCGGGTGGCGGCCCTGACCGGGGCGGGTCGGTGCGGCGGCGAGGTCGTGTTCGACATCGACGTGGATCGCCCCGGGGATGTGGCCCGCGTCGTAGGCGTCGCGGCCCGAGCGATCGTCGAGGTACCAGCGGACGTCGGCCACCACCACGTCGTCGATGTGGTCGGCCAGCCAGCGGGCGTCGATGAGTGGCGAGATGAGCTTCATGCCGTCATGCCTACCATCAACCCCATGAGCGAGCACGATCACGAGCTCGAGCCCCTCGAAATCCGGCGGGGCTCGGCCGCCTGGCGAGGCCCGGCCCTGCCGCCTCCACCCCCGCCCCGGCGGGAGCGCCGGCTCCGGGCGCCGGTGATCGCCGGAGCGGCGGTCGTGGCCGTCCTGGCCGTCGCCGCCGCCGCCTTGGTGACCGGCGGGGGAAACGACGCCACGCCGGAGTCGCCACCGGTCGAGGAGGCGTCCAGCCAGTCGTGGACCGGGCTGCCCGAGGGCGACGAGCCGCAGCCCGCCGGGTGGCAGCGGGGGGAACCGGGGCCGATCCCCAGCCGGGGTGGCGCCGTGGTCGTGTGGACGGGGTCGGACCTGCTGGTGTGGGGCGGGGATCCGCTTGGCGAAGGGGCCCCGGCCGGCGCCGCCTATGACCCGCGGCGGGATGTGTGGCGGTCGATGGCCCCGGCGCCTTTCCCGGTCCGGGCCGGCGCCGTCGCGGGGTGGACCGGCTTCGAGATGGTCGTGTGGGGCGGCTACGAGCCCGGCCGGGGTGCTCCGGCAGCGGGCGGGGCCTACGACCCGGTGGCGGACCGGTGGCGGACGATCGCCACGTCGCCCCTCCCCGTCGGGCTTCCCGTCGCCGCCATCTGGACCGGTCAGGAGCTCGTCGTCCTCGGCGGGGAGTCCGACCCCGGGACCGGGGCGTCACCGGGCGCCGCCGCCTACGACCCGGCGGCCGACCGCTGGCGCAGCCTGCCGCCCATGCCGGTCGCGCTGACCGCGGCCACCGCGCTGTGGACCGGCACCGAGGTCGTGGTCATCGGCGCGCCGCTCCGGCC
>JBOGFO010000641.1:0-3661 GCA_050743445.1 Acidimicrobiia bacterium | reverse complement strand
TCCTCACCACCGGCAACAAGTCGGAGATGGCCACCGGTTACTCGACCCTCTACGGGGATATGGCCGGCGGATTCGCCGTCATCAAGGATGTCGACAAGACCCTGGTGTACCGCCTGGCCCGCTGGCGCAACACCCACCCGGCCCGGGGGGTCGGGGGCGTCCGCCGTGACGGGGGCGAGATCATCCCCCAGGCGGTCATCGACAAGCCGCCCAGCGCCGAGCTGCGCCCGGGCCAGGTCGATGCCGACTCGCTCCCCCCTTACGACGTCTTGGACCCCATCCTGGAGGCCTACGTGGAGGGTGACCGCTCGGTGGGCGAGCTGGAGGAGGCAGGGTTCGACCCCGACGTCGTCCGGCAGGTGGCGCGGCTCGTGGACCGCAGCGAGTACAAACGCCGGCAGGCGCCGCCCGGTGTCCGGGTCTCCCCCAAGGCCTTCGGCAAAGATCGCCGGCTGCCGGTCACCAACCGCTGGCCCGGCTGAGGCAGGGGCGTCCACGTGATCCACCGCCGGCAGGTGTTCGCCGCCGTAACCGTGCTGAGCCTCGACCATGGTCCGGCGTCGGACCCTCGGCCGCCGGTCTTGACCGGTTGGTCTAGTTCGGCGGAGAATCGACGGCCGTGGCCGATCCCTACGCCCCCCGATCGCCCTTCGCCCCCTGGGATCGCCGCGAGCTCCCCGGCCTGTTCACGGTGGAGGAGTCCGCCCGGCGGGTGGGGCACTACAAGTGGATCGAGATGCGCCTCTTCGAGGTGCTCGGCGGCTGGGTCGCCACCGTCCCCGAGGTGGACGTGAAGATCATGCTCGGCCGCCACTGCTACCACCACGCCTGGCACGCCGAGCTGTGGCACAAGCGGCTGCCCGAGCTGCGGGAGATGAACCCCGACCGCCTCTGCCGGCCCCCGAACCCGGAGATGGAGGCGTTCGTCGCCGCCCTCACCGAACCCGAGGCCCACGAGCTCACCATCGAGAAGCTGGTGGGCGTGTACCGGGTCCTGCTGCCCCGCAAGATCGCGGCCTACACGTACCACCTCAACGCCACCAGCAAGATCACCGACGCGCCCACCATCCGCTCCCTCGGCTTCATCCTCGAGGACGAGCACACCGACTGGCGGGAGGGCGAGATGCTCCTGCAGTCGCTGCTCGGCACCGACGAGGAGGTCGAGCGGGCCGCCCGGCGCCAGACGGCCCTCGAGGTCCTCATCACCCGGGCAGGCGGAATCGCCGGGCCAGGTAGCCTGGGGGGAGCGGCCAGTACCTCCGAAACCGCCCTAGGGGTTGCATGAGGAAGAGCGGGGTTGCATGAGGAAGAGCTATCCGGCCGAAGATCTGGCCCGTGACGACCGGTTCCGCCGGGCCCGCATGGAGGAGCGGCTCTCCGACCCCCGCACCAGGACCGTGCGCGAGCGGCGCCGGGGCCCGGGCAAGCTGACCCCCGAACGGCCCGACGCCGCCGACGGGGCCCGCCAGATGATGCACGGCATCTTCGTGGGTGAGATCCAGGCGCTGGAGGGCGCGGGCCGCACCGTGTGGGACTTCGACGACACCGAGGCGCCCTTCGCCCTCAAGCTGGACATGGCCCGCCAGTGCTGGGACGAGGCCCGCCACACCGAGATCTCGGTGAAGCTCGGCGAGTGGATGGGGACCGAGATCGGCGAGTTCGCCGAGACGACGTTTCTCTACGAGGCGGCCTGCAACCCTGATCCGGTCCTGCGTCTCACCGGGGTGAACCGGGCCCTGGAGGGCCTCGCCATCGACGTCTTCAACACCATGCGGGAGTTCGGCAAGCGCTCCGGCGACCCAGCCCTCACCTTCTGCGAGGACTGGATGCTGGCCGACGAGGTGACCCACGTGAAGATGGGCTCCGACTGGCTGCGCCGCCTGACGGCCGACGACCCGGAGCGCCGGGAACGGGCCCTCGAGTTCCAGCGGGTGGTGGACAAGCTCTTCTCCTTCGGCGGGTTCCGGGGGGAACGGGACGAGAACCCGATCCAGCTGGCCCGGAAGTTCAGGCGGATGGCGGGCTTCGCCGACGCCGAGATCGACGAGATCTCGGTGCTGTCGAACGAAGCCTTCGAGGAGGTCTCCCGGTAGTTGGCCCGGGTATCGGTCCGGCCCGACGTCCTCGAGGTGGTCGACTTCGACCGGGGCCGCGTGGCCGAGCTCGTCGTCGACGTGGCCGACGGCGTGGGCCTGCCCACTGATCTCGAGCTGGTGGTGGAGATCGACGAGGCCAGCCCCTTCGGAGCCACCTGGACGGTCATCGACGGCGCCACGGTCACCCTGTCGGTGGAGAGTGGTGCTTTCGAGGACCCCAAGGCGATCCGCCAGCTCTCCGAGGCCGGGACCCGCCTCGTGCTCGGCCGGCTCCTCTTCCGGCTGCGGGACCGCCTTGACCCCGCCTTCGGCGACCCGCCGCCGGACCCGGAGCTCAACTTTGCCCAGCACGCCGCCTGGGACGCCTACGCCGTGGGTCGCTACGCCCGGCTCGTCGGTGTCGAAGGCGGTGCCGACCGCCGGCGCTACGCCTTCCGCCTCCGTCACGGCTTCACCGACGCCGCCGACCGGGACTTCGACCTCCTGTGGGGAGGCGACGGCCTGACGTGGGCCGACCTAGACCTAGAGAAGATCGTGAGCGCTCACGGCGACGAACAACCCGAGGTCGGGAGGATCGCGGAGCAGGCCTGACACCCCTTCGGCCAGGTCGGCCATCGTCGGGCCGGCCATGTGCGTGGCCTGGGCGTCGGGTGATTCCCACTTCTCGTAGACGAGGAAGCGACCGGGGTCGAGGAGCGACGCCACCAGGTCGATGTTGCGGCATCCGTCCTCGGACCGGGAGACGACCACGTAGCGGGCGAGGACCCCGGCGAGATCCCCTTCACGGCCGGGGACGGCATCGAAAGTTCCCACCATGACTGTCAGCTCAACCTCGGCGTCGGGGATGGCCGACCCCTCTCCTGCTCACGCAGCGCGGTCCGTGAACGACAGTTTCGTTACAGAAATGCCCTTTGCACACATCTAGGCAGGAGATGTCCGAATTGTGCCGAATCTGGGGGGCAAGTCAGTGTGCCGACCCGATGACGCAGACCCGGACGCCTCACCGAGGCCAGGGGCAGGGCCCGGGGGCGGGGAGGCACAGGATCAGGCGCAAACATCAGCCCAACGTGCCGGGAGCCTTGACCTGCCCGGTATGTTATGACTCAAGGTGGTGTTGGATGCTGGGTGGCGATGCCGGGCCCACGCGCGCTCCACGCGAAACCCGAAAAAGGAAGTCTGTGGCCAAGGAACGAGTGGAACGGGACGAGGAAGATCTTGTCCGTCTCTACCTTACCGATATCGGCCAGTACCCGCTGCTGACGAAAGACGACGAAGTTCGTCTCGCTCAGCAGATCGAGGGCGGCAACGCCGCCCGGACCGAGTTGGAAAAGGCGACCGGTCTCTCCGCCTCTAAGAAGCGGGAGTTGCGCCGGAACGTCACGGACGGTGAGCAGGCGCAGCGGACCTTCGTCCAGTCCAACCTTCGGCTCGTTGTCTCGATTGCCAAGAAGTACCAGGCATCGGGTCTGCCTCTTCTCGACCTCATCCAGGAGGGGAACCTGGGCCTCATGCACGCCGTCGAGAAGTTCGACTGGCGCAAGGGGTTCAAGTTCTCGACGTACGCC
>JBOGFO010000640.1:0-2952 GCA_050743445.1 Acidimicrobiia bacterium | reverse complement strand
GAGCGGCTCCAGAAGGTGCTGGCCCGCTGTGGCTTCGGTTCCCGGCGGGCCTGTGAGGACCTCATCGAGGACGGCCGGGTCACGGTCAACGGGGAGGAGGCCGTGCTCGGCCGGCGCGTCGACCCGGTGGCCGACCGCATCGAGGTTGACGGGGTCGTCGTGCCGGTCGCACCCGGGCTCGTCTACTACCTGCTCAACAAGCCTGCCGGGGTCGTGACCACGGCCGACGATCCCCAGGGCCGGCCGACGGTGGTCGACCTGGTGCCCGCCGAACCCCGGGTGTTCCCCGTCGGCCGGCTCGACTACCAGACCGAGGGGCTGCTCATCCTGACCAACGACGGCGGCCTGGCCCAGGGCCTCACCCATCCCAGCCGGGGGGTCGAGAAGGAGTACCTGGTCGAGGTGGAGGGGGTGCCCGGGAAGGCCGCCCTGCGCCGCCTCCGGCAGGGTGTCGAGCTCGACGACGGGCCCACCGCCCCCGCCCGCGTCCGGGTCGCCCAGAGCGTTCCGGGAGGCGCGGCGCTCGAGATCGTCATCCAGGAGGGCCGCAACCGGCAGGTGCGCCGGATGTGCGAGGCGGTCGGTCACCCCGTTCGCCGGCTGGTGCGGACCCGGATCGGGCCGTTGACGGACCGGCGCTTGGCGCCGGGTCGCTGGCGGCCGCTGGAGGTCGCCGAGGTGCGAGGTTTGTACATCGCAGTGTCCTGAGTGGTTGTTGTTAAGTAAGTGATGAAATGTTTTTCTGTCGTCCCTGCTGCATGTGTTGTAGAAGGGTTGACAGCACATGTAAGAGGATCAAGAGTGGCGTGTGGGGGCACTGTTCGGCCACGGACAGGCGGGCATGGAGAACTGGTCACACAACGGAGACTTGTTGAGGGAGCTGTCGCTCCGGGTCGCCGCGCTCGAGGACAACGTTGCTTTCCTCGAGGTCTGGTGCGAGGAGCAGCAGGACAGCCTCGACCGCTTCGGTGAGTCGTCGTACTGGTTCCTGGAAGAAGAGCGCCCGACGCAGCCCGCCCGGCTCTACGTGGTCGATCTGCGTGACGGCGCGGCGCGCGACGAGAGCGACCATGATCGCCGGGTCCGCCACATCCGGGCGCGCCTCGACAACCTCCGCCACGGCCTGGTCAAGGACGTACCGGGCTAGCGGGCGGCCAGGGTCTCGTACAGCTCCATGAGGAGCCGGCGGGACCGGTCGTCGAGCCGGCCGTCCTGCTCGAGGACCTGGAGGAGGCCGAGGGGAGCGCCCACGGGCGCCACCTCCCGGAGGGTGGGGATGTCGGCGTAGCGCCGGTGGCAGCGAGCCATCATCTCCGCCGGCTCGAGCCGTAAGGCCCGGGCCATCCGGATCAGGGTCTCGTCGGTCGGGTGATGATTCTGCCCGCCCTCGATGAGGCGCCAGGTGGTGTTCGAGACCCGGGCCCGGCGGGCGGCGTCGGTCCTGGACAGACCGAGGCTCTGGCGCTGGTTCCCGATCCAGGTCCCGACGGCCGTCCAGTCCACCCGACGCTGGGACTGCGGCTTCGGCGATCCCACCACTGGATGCACTTACCTTTCGCGCTCTCCGATGTCCCCCGGCGCGAATGATGAACCAAATGGGACCGGACGACAAGCACCCTCACCAGGGCCTAAGAGTTAGCTGATACTTACTTAAGCTCGTCATACCTGGAGTCAATTGCGCCAGGCCATTCTGTGATAGGTCCCGCTTCCGTAGCTGATCTTTTTCGTAACGTAGCGTTTGCAGCCACGGGCTGCACACCCGCTGACCTGCACCGTTCGGCGCTGAGCCAGTGTAAGTGGCTTGCCGAGTTAGGCCAATGTGCAGAACGAGGGACGGGTTGACAGAGGCAAAAAATAGGCACAGAGTGGCAGGGGAAACCAATGGGGAAAAACGGGCGCGATGAGTGAAGCGATGGATCAGCGGAGTCTGTTGCAGGAGCTCTTGATGAAGGTCGCCCTGCTCGAGGAGAACGTCGCCTTCCTCGAGATGTGGTGTGAGGAGCAGCAGGACGCCCTGGACGTGGTTGGTCCGGCGAGTTGGCCGTCGGAGGACGGCGTTCCAATCCCGCGCGGCACGACCGTGGATCTGCGGGACGGCGATCGGGTTGGCCCGGCCGCCCGGCTCGGGACGGCTAGCGGGACGCCAGGAGGTCGTAGAGCTCCATGAGCACACGCCGGGCGCGGGGGTCGAGCCGGCGATCTGACTCCAGCACCTCGAGCAGGGCCATGGGCGGACCGAGCGGCGGCAGGTCCCGGACCGAGGGCACTTCGACATAGCGGCGCTGGCAGCGGGACATGAGCTCCCCGGGGTCGAGCATGAGCGCCCGAGCCATCCGGACCAGGGTCTCGTCCGTGGGGTGGTCGTTCTGGCCGGCCTCGATCTGGCGCCAGGTGGAGTTGGACACCCGGGCCCGGCGGGAGGCCTCGTTCTTGGACAGGCCCAGCCGGCGGCGGTGCTCGCCGATCCAGGCGCCCACGGCCACCCAGTCCACCTCCGAAACGGCCTGCGTCTTCGTCGATGCCACCACGATGCGTCCTTACCTTTCGCGCGCTCCGCACTCTCTTCTTGAATCATCTACGAACTTCCGCACTACTACAAGCATTGCACCATGCTTCACCGCGTCGGGGGAGACTTTTGGGTAGTTAGCAGGATTTCGACGAAGTTCTTGTTATTTTCGTATCACTTTCGTATCATTGCCCCCGTGGGCGAACTTTGGGAGACGGCAGCGACTGCAACCACAGGAGTCGTGGTTGTGTGGCTGATCGGGCATCTGGGCTTCCGCTGGGCGCGAGGGCGCTGCGATGACGCCCTGGCCGGCGCCCGCCGCCTCCCCCCATCGGCGAAGCGGTCCTTCGCCGTCGTCGCCGGTCTGGATCCCGGTCCCGTCGGTCGAGCGCGGGCACGAGAGGTGCGTGCCCTTCAGCAGGCGCTCGACGACGGATGGCGGGACG
>JBOGFO010000639.1:0-4123 GCA_050743445.1 Acidimicrobiia bacterium | reverse complement strand
TCCCAACCTGGAGCTGCTCACCGGCGGCGCCTGGGCCTGGCAGGGGGTCAAGCGCAGCCAGCTGGCGGCCGAGCTCTTCGACATCCGCCAGTTCATGGAGGACGAGCCCATCCGCAACGGCGACCTCGCCGACTACGAGCTGCCCATGGGCTACCGGGTGAAGGTGGTCGAGCCCCTGGAGAAGATCCACATCGCCTACGACGACCCGGTTCGGGGCAACGCCTTCGACGTGACCCTCACCGCCGTCATGCCCCCGGCCATGATCGCCTCGGGCAAGCACTTCGACCAGGCCATGCGCACCGAAGGCCATGTCGTGCTGCGGGGCAGGCGCCACCGCGTGGACGGCTACACCGTGCGGGACCGCTCCTGGGGCGAGATCCGGCCCGAGGACCCGCGGCCGGTGCCCCCCATCCATTGGATGACGGGGGTCTTCGGCGACGACTTCGCCTTCCACATGGTCGGCGTCGACGACCCCTCGACCAAGCCGTTCTGGCAGGGGGCCTTTCCCGGGGCCGAGGCGATGACAGCCATGAACCGGGGCTGGGTCTGGCGCGACGGTGAGCTGGCCGGTCTGGAGTCGACGTGCCTGGCCACCCGCTGGGACCGCGACACCGGCTATCCGGTGGGCCACGACCTGCGGATCACCGACACCACCGGCCGCGAGCTCGCACTGACGGGGACGATCACGGCCTCGTGCAGCTGGCACCCGTGGTCCAACGCCAACATGCTCATCAGCCTGTGCCGGTGGGAGTGCGAGGGCCGGACGGGTTGGGGCGACAGCCAGGCCGCCACCTGGACCGACTTCGTCCACCGCTGCCTCTAGCCGTTAGGTCACCCGACTCCGCCGTCGGACATGATGACGCCGGTGGACAGTCTCGATCGGGGCTTCTGGGACGAGCGGTGGTCCGAGGTGCTTCGGGAGCACGCGGCGCAGGTCGCCCAGCGGCCCCCGAGTGCCTACCTGACGGCAACGGCCGGCGGCCTCGCCCCGGGCCGTGCCCTCGACGCGGGCTGTGGCCACGGATCAGATGCCCTCTGGCTGGCGGCGCGCGGCTGGCAGGTCACGGCGGTCGACTTCTCGGCGACGGTCCTGGCCCACGGCCGGTCGACCGCCGCGACCCTCGGGCCGGACATCGTCGAGCGCATCGACTGGGTCGAGGGCGACCTCGCGATCTGGACGCCGGAGGCCGGCGTCTACGACCTCGTCACCAGCCTGTATGTCCACGTGGCGGGTTCAGTGGAGGAGATGGTCTCGCGGCTGGCGACCGGGGTCGCGCCGGGCGGGACGCTGCTGCTGGTCGGCCACCTCCCGATCGACCCGATGACGGGTGCCGACACACCGGCAGCCGGTCAGGTCCAGGTGACGGTCGAAGCGGCCGTCGCGGTCCTCGACCCTGGGGGCTGGGAGATCTCCATCGCGGAGGACCGGCCGAGAGCCGCAGCCGGCACGGGCTTCGACGCCGTGATCTGCGCACGACGCCGAACCTGATGGTCCGCTCGGGTCCTAAAGCGGGTCGGCGGGGTACCCGTCCTCGTTGAGGTCGTCATCATCGACCTCGAGGTACCAGACGTCGGCGCAGTCCCGGCAGCGGTAGGTCACGATGTCTCCCACCTGCCAGCCGAGCTCGGGATCCTCGAACGGCAGGCGGTAGCACGGTCCGCCGCAGTCGACGCAGGTGATGGTGTCGGCGACCGCCATCCCTCTAGCGTGGCACCTGGGAGTGTCGGCAGCCTGGTTGACAAGGCCCGGCAGGAGCGGGTCCCCGTCGTCTGGGTCCAGCACTCCGACGAGCAGACCGTGAGGGGAAGCGACGACTGGCTGATCGTCCCGGCGCTGGCGCCGGACGACGCCGAGCCAATCGTGGAGAAGCACTATGGCGACTCCTTCGAGGACACCGACCTCGAGACCGTGCTGTTCGGACTCGGGGTGGGGCGTCTCGTCGTCGTCGGCGCCCAGACCGACGCCTGCTCGACGCTGCACAGCGCGTTCGTGAGGGGCTACGACGCGACCCTGGTCAGCGACGCCCACACCACGGAGGACCTGACGGACTGGGGGGCGCCACCGCCGGACCAGGTCATCGCCCACACGAACCTGTACTGGGCCTACCAGACGGCGCCGGGGCGGACAGCCGGAACGGTGGAGACCAAAGCGGTCGACTTCGCCGGCCCGTCCTGACCGGCTACTTTCGGCGCCATGGCGCCGGAGGGCGGCCAGGTGGCCATCGATGAGCGGCCGATGTCCCTTGTCACCACCGACCTGGCCGGGAAGACAAACGCCGCCACCGTGCTAGACGAGGACCTCGATCACATCGAAGCCAGCACCGACGTCATCCAGGTCGTCTTCGCCCCGGTGCGATTCCCCGACCAGCGGTGTGGCGAGTCGGCGCGGCGGCTCGTCATCATCTGGATCGGATCGTGCCTGCAGTCTTCACCGACCATCGCGGAGTTCGGGGACGGGACGACCACCACGATCATCCACGAGATCATGCACGCCCTCGGTGCCGTGGAGACCTGCGCGCCCCACCACGGCCGCGACGGGCACGTGGTGGACGATCGGACCGACCTGATGTACGTGGGATCCGATGCGGCCCCGGCGTCCGAGCGGGTCCTCGATCCGGGTCGTGACGACTACTTCCTACACGGCAACGACGGCTGCTGGGACGTCGCCCGGCACCCGGCCTGGCGCCGGTAACAGGTCCGCGCGCCGATCCAGCGATCTCCTCCTTACGCCATCCTTACGCCACCCGGCTCCGTCGGTAGGCGTCGATGGCCTGGAGGCTGAAGCAGGGCAAGTTGTTGCAACGGGCGGCAGGCTCGATCCTTCCGGCGGCCATATCCTCTGCGAGATCCAGGACCCGCATGTCGAGGAGCTTCGCCGCCTCCCAGATGACGAGAAGACCCTGGGCGTGGGCCTGAGCCTCGGCCGAGACGTATCCCTCAGAAGCGGCCGGCGTCATTTGTCCCTCCGTTCAGCCATTTCTCGATGATGAGATCCACGAGATGCTCAGCCATGGCCGACAGATCAAGGTTACCGGTGTCCTCGCCGACCTCAGCGGCTCTCACCAGACACTTGATGACCGCGTCGGACTCGTCCGCGTCGAGCTCGATGTGATCAGGCACGGCAACGCTCCGCCATGACCCGGAGTATGCGCGGCGGGTGTGACACTTTCCGCTCGCCGAGTGGATGGGCGCGAGCGCGACGAGGGACGGCATCGGTGCAACCTCCGGGCTACGGGGGGTGGACGGCTAGCGGATGACGGCCAGGAGCTCGCGGGCGGCGCGCTCGCCGCCGGCGGTGGCGGTGTTGAGGTTGGAGCAGGAGAAGTAGTCGCCGGCCAGGGCGATGCGGCCCCGGGGCCGGACCTTGTGGAAGTCGCCCAGCTTCCGGTAGAGGCCGGGGTGGGAGTAGACGATGACCGGGTACCAGCGGTTGACCCGGGCGAACTCGACGTCGTTGGCCACGCCCGGGATGACCCGCTCGGCGGCGGCCACCGTCCGCTCGATGACGGTGTCGTCGTCGAGGTCCATGAGCTCCTCGGACCAGTCGGACATGGTGTACAGGCCGAGGGCACCCTTGCCCTCCGGCACCCGGCCGGGCGCCTTGTTGTGCTCCAGGGTGATGCCGAAGAGACCCTCGTGGGTGGGTCGGGGGACCTGGACCACGAAGGCGGGCACGCCCGGCGGCGGCTTGGACAGGGCCACGTTCAGGTTGACGCTCGACGTGTAGCGCAGCCGGCGCAGGAAGGTGGCGGCGTCCGGGTGGAGGCCGGGCATGATCTCGGGCACCTGGGTGCCCCAGAAAGCGAGGATGCAACCGGCGCCGTCCTCCACCCGGGTGGCCCCGTTGGCGTCCTCCCAGGTGATGCGCACGCCGCCGCCGGCCTCGACGACCTCCCGGACCCGGGCGCCGGTGCGGATGTCGAGCTTGCCAACCAGGTGGTTCACGTAGGTCGACATGCCGCCCCGGAAGCCGAACAGTTTGGTGCCGATGACCTTGTTGATGGAGAAGAAGAAGTCGAGGACGGAGACCACGTCGCCCCGGGTGCCGAGCAGGCCCCGCAGGGTGGAGTCGACGACGTAGTCGTAGATCTCCCGGTTGAGGCGGCGCTCGCAGTACTCGGCG
>JBOGFO010000638.1:0-1918 GCA_050743445.1 Acidimicrobiia bacterium | reverse complement strand
CTCATGGGGACACCCCGTACCCCGCGCTCATGGGGACACCCCGTACCCCGGGGCTCACCGGATACGCACCCGGGGGTCGAGGGCGGCGTAGGCCACGTCGGCCAGGAGACCGGCGATGAGCACCAGCCCGCCGGAGAAGACCGTGACCGCTGCCACCACGTTGACGTCGTTGTTCGATACCGCGTCGACGAACCACTCGCCCATGCCGTGCCAGGCAAAGATCTTCTCGGTGAAGGTGGCGCCGGTGAGCAGCAGGGTGAAGGAGTAGGCGAAGAAGGTGGTCATGGGGATCACGGCGGTGCGCAGGCCGTGCTTGACGAGGGCCTGGCGCCGGGGCAGTCCCTTGGCCCGGGCGGTGCGCAGGAAGTCGCTGCCGAGCACGTCGAGGAAGGCGTTGCGCTGGTAGCGGGAGTAGAAGGCGGTCGAGCCGAGCACGATGGCGAGGGTGGGCAGGATGAGGTGCTTGATCCGGTCGACGAGCCCCGCCATGAAGCCGCCGTCGAGGGCGGGGTTGAACTCGCCCACGTAGTAGAGGAACGGCGTGTCGAAGTGCGAGTTGATGTTCACCGCCAGGTACTGCAACAGCACGGCCAGCAGGAACACGGGAGTGGCCAGCACGAGGAACGAGCTCCCCGTCGTGACATGGTCGAAGAGCTTGTACTGCTTCAAGGCTCCGCCGACGCCGATGGCGACGCCGACCAGGGCGCCGAGGAAGGAGCCGATCAGCAGCAGGCGGACGCTGACGCCCATGCGGCGGAACATCTGCTCGTTGACCGAGCCGCCGTCGATGGTCTTGCCGAAGTCGCCCTTCAACGCCGCCGTGACCCAGGTGACGAAGCGTTCGGTGACCGGCGTCTTGTCGTTCATGTTCAGGTCGTCGAGCGTCCGGTCGACGGCCGCCGCCGGTGGCGGAGGGTTGCGGTTCTCGTACCGGGCGCGGGGATTCAGCGTCGAGGCAGCCAGGAAATAGCCGAGGCAGGTGGCCAGACTGACCAGCACGAGATAGTTGAGAAGGCGGCGCAGGAGGAATTTCCCCATTGCCTTATGAAGGTACCGAAACTTTGGCGAAAATGTCGGTCGGTTTCGCGCCCTGGGTGTCGACGGGGGGCGACTGGGTGAGCACGGTGGTCCCGGGCCGGTCGGGCCCGGAACCCACCGTACAGAGCGACCGGGGATGGGATCGCCTGGTCAGTGTGGGCCCTGAGCGCTGAAGTGGTGCTGAAGCATCCCGGGCAGGAATCGCGGCCTCGGCGCCGAATCTCCGTGTCCTCATGAGCGGGTGACCGGCTTGTAACGGAGCCGATGGGGTTGGTCGGCCTCGACCCCGAGTCGCCGCCGGCGGTCGGCCTCGTAGTCGGAGAAGTTGCCCTCGAACCAGCGGACCTCCGACTCGCCTTCGAAGGCGAGGACGTGGGTGGCGATCCGGTCGAGGAACCAGCGGTCGTGGGAGATGACCACGGCACAGCCGGCGAAGGCCAGCAGCGCCTCCTCCAGGGCTCGCAGGGTGTCGACGTCGAGGTCATTGGTGGGCTCGTCGAGGAGGAGGACGTTGCCCCCGGAGCGCAGCACCTTGGCCAGGTGCAGGCGGTTGCGCTCACCGCCGGAGAGGACCCCGACCTTCTTCTGCTGGTCGGACCCCTTGAACCCGAAGGAGGCGACGTAGGCCCGCCCGTGGATCTCCCGGCCCCCCACCACCAGCTGGTCGACACCGTCACCTCGGGGACTCCCCGGGCCCCGGCCGGTGATCTCCTCGTACACGGTCAGGTCCGGGTCGAGGCTCTCCCGGCTCTGGTCGACGTAGGCCAGTTGGACGGTCTGGCCGACGCGGAGAGCGCCGGAGTCGGGCGCCTCGGAGGCAGGATCCCGGCTCTTCGCCTGGCGGCTCATCGCTTCGCCGGTGGGGGCCCCTGCCCCACCG
>JBOGFO010000637.1:0-5663 GCA_050743445.1 Acidimicrobiia bacterium | reverse complement strand
GGCCTACACCGCCCTGGCCCCTAACCGCCGGGGGGCGGAGCGGGCGGTGGCCGCCGGGGCTGACGAGGTGGAGGCAGTGGTGTCGGCCAGCGAGACGCACAACCGCCGCAATCTGGGACGTTCGGTGGACGAGACCCTGGCCGAGATCGCCGGCATCGTCGAAGTGACCCATGCCGCCCGCCGGCCGGTGGAGGCGGCGGTGGCCACCGCCTTCGGCTGCCCCTACGAGGGCGAGGTGGCTCCCGAGCGGGTCGCCGGCCTGGCCCGGCGGGTGCTCGACCTGGGCGCCGACGACATCTACCTGGGCGACACGACCGGGATGGCCACCCCCCGCCGGATCGACGAGCTGCTCGATGCGCTCGAGGCGGTCGGGATCGAACCGGCCGAGGTGCGCCTGCACCTCCACGACACCCGGGGGACCGGTCTGGCCAACGCCTACGCCGCCCTGGGCCGGGGGGTGACCCGCTTCGACGCGTCGGTGGGCGGCCTCGGCGGCTGCCCCTATGCCCCGGGCGCCTCGGGCAACGTGGCCTCCGAGGACCTGGTCCACATGTTCGAGGACCTCGGCGTGGCCACCGGCGTCGACCTCGATGCCCTGATCGGCGCCGCCCACCTGGCCGAGGAGATCGTCGGCCGGCGCCTGCCCGGCCAGGTCATGCGGGCCGGCCCCCGGTGGGCCCGGACCCCATCCGCCGGCGTATGAACCCCTCGGAAGCGGCTCGTTGCGGGGAATTTGCACGCTGGACGTGCACAATCCCCGCAAACCCCATCCGGGTAGGTTGACGGGCGATGCCCTGGTGCCCTCAATGCGACCGCTTTCTGTCGCCGCCGACCGTGTGCGAGGACGGCACCTGCCCGACGTGTGGACGTCCCGTCGAGATGTCGCGGGACCTGTCCCGGTCCCAGGCCGGCCAGGCCGGCCAGGCCGGCCAGGTCGAGGTCGAAGAGGAGGAGACGGGCCCCGTCCCGTTCCATCTCAAGGCGCTCGGCGCCGCGCTGGCCATCTATCTCGGCTGGCGCTTCGTCCAGGGCGTCGAATGGGTGGTCCAGCACCTCTAGGACAGTTCGCCGCCGGACGTCAGCCGGAGCCTCTAGACTGCCCGCCGTCACGGGCTGTGGCGCAGCTTGGTTAGCGCGCTTGACTGGGGGTCAAGAGGTCGGGAGTTCAAATCTCCCCAGCCCGACAACATAATAGCTGTTCAGAGGGGGTTTCGCAAGGTCGAGGCCCCCTCTTCGCGTCCTGAGTGTCCACGGATTGCTCACGGGTTGCTCACGGCGTAGTCGTACCATTGGGCTATGAACGGTGGGATCCGTGCGCCACGGACGGTGGGTGGGACGTGGGCGTACCGGATTGATCTCGGGCCGGCACCGGGCGGGGGTCGCAACCAGCGGCAGGTGGCGGGTTTCGGGTCGCGGGCGGAGGCCGAGGCGGCGTTGGCGGAGGCGCTGGCTGGGCAGGGGGGTGGCAATCGCAGAACCGTGGCCGGCTTCTTCGAGTTGGTGTGGCTCCCGGCCAAGCAGGCGGAGGTGGATCGTTCGACGTTCGATCAGTACGCCTGGGCGGTCCGCCGGCACATCGTCCCGGGCCTCGGACAGTGCAAGCTGGGCGAACTCGAACCGATGGTTCTCGACCGCTGGTTCCGGCGGCTCGGCGATGCTCGGCGAGCAGACGGTGGCCGGTCGTTGTCGCCAACCTCGGTGCGACTGGTCCGCAAGGTGTTGTCGATGGGATGCGCCGACGCCGTCGATCGTGGCGTGTTGGCCGACAACCCGGTGCGGCGCACCGAAGTTCCTAAGGCGGAACGCTCGAGCGGTGTCGTGTGGACGGCGGACGAGGCCCGTCGTTTCCTGGCTGCCGCTGATACCCATCGGCTCGGCCCCGCTTTCCACCTTGCCATCGCCGCTGGTTTGCGGCGGGGGGAGCTGCTCGGGCTTCGGTGGTCGGACCTCGACCTGGACGCCGGTCAACTGCGGGTGGCCCAGCAGCTGATGGTCGAGGGCGGCCGGGCCCGGTTGAAGCCGGTACCAGAGGCTGATCGGCGCACGGTGGCCCTTGCCCCGTCGGTGGCGGGGATGCTCCTCGAGCACCGGAACCGCCAGCACGCCGAGCGTGCCGCGCCCGAAGAAGGAGCGGACGACGACCTCGTTTTCCGGGCTCCGGGAGGCGGATGGCTCACCCCTGAACGGTTCACCCGAGTAATGGAACTCTTGATCGCCCAGAGTCAGGTTCGCCGAATCACCCCGAACTGCCTACGGCGGGCAGGTCAAATACTCGAGCGAAGCGCACCGAACAACGGGGCGGAAAGGCTGTGATGCCGTTCCCCGGGGAGCGTTGACCCCGCCCCAAACGGGCGGATCCTTCCCTGCCGAAGCTTTTCGTAGCTGGGGTTACACTTTGTTGGTGGCACTTGACGCCCAAGGGCACGACGATGGGGTGGACCACGAGCTTCGGGCGTGGATCAAGAGCCTTGCGCGTCCGTTGCCGAGCGATGATCCCGATCGCTACAAGTTCAGCGACGAGGCGGCCGAGTACCTGACCCGGATCGCCACTGACGGCACCCTCAAGGCGGCGTTGCAGGAGATCGGAGCGAGCGAGCCCGATCTCGCTGATTGACGGGCTGGGATCGCGCTCGTGGTTCTGGTCGACGAATTCCTGGCCATCCGCGTCATCTCGGGCAGTCGACCAGCGGGGTTGGGGGTCGGCCCTGTCCGGCTCACCTACGGCCGGACCTACCGCCTCACTCGCGCGCTGAGCACCTCCGGGGCGGGACGCCTTCAGGTCCGAGGCCGGTTCACCCGGCTCGTGGAGGCACTGGGTGATGCCGACCGGCGGGTCCTCGATGAATGGCTGGCCAACCCTGACCCCTCCGTCCTCTCGATCATCGATCCCCGGGCGTTCATCCGTATGGCGGCCGCGTTGCAGAACACCTACGCCATCTCGTTGCTCCAAGCCGAAACGCTCGCCGCCGCCGCCGGCCAAGAAGCACCCATACGGTTCGGCGACCCGGACAGCGCTCCGGCGCCCGTTCAACGAGCAGTCAGAGAACTCGGCCTCGACCTCGCCATACTCACGGGCTGAAACGCCCTTTATCGGCTACCCGGTCGGCGTCCTTCTTCGGTTGACTGTCCGCCGGTCCGGCCGGTGAGGTGTCGAGGCAGGGCGCGGGGGATGTCGAAGCCGAGGGAAGCGTAGGCGGTGCGCCGTTCGTTGTGTTGGCGGGCGAGGACGGGCACGAGCACATCGACGTAGTCGTGGACCTCGACCCGGATCTTGGTATCGGTGGGTCGCAGGACCCGGCCGACGTATTGGACGACGTTGCCCTTGAACTTGATGGGGAAGGCGAGGAACAGCGTGTCGAGGGGCGGGCAGTCGAATCCTTCGCCGATGAGCCCGGCGGTTGCGGCGAGGAGGAGGCCGCCGTCCGGGCGGGGTTCGGCGAGTTGCCGGGTCACGGCGGTCCGGGCCTTCTTCCCCATCTTGCCGTGGAGGACGAGCGGTTCGAGGTCGTGGCCGGCCAGCAGGTCGACGATGACGTCGAGGTGTTCGGTCCACCGGGTCAGTACGAGGCAGTTCCGGCCGGCCCCGACGGCGGCGGCGATGTCGGAGCAGATCGTTTGGTTGCGTTCGGTGTCTTCGACGAGGCCTCGGTAGATCGTCTGGATGTGGTCGCCTTCGTGAGTGGCTTGGTGGCCGGTTTCGTGAACGACGAGATCGAGGGCTCGGAGGGCGCTGCCTTGGCTGGGAGCCATCTTGTGCCGGACCGGTCCGCAGTGCATGGCCATGAGCGCCTGGAGGCCGTCGCGCCGGTAGGGGGTGGCGGTGAGCCCGAGCCAGCGACGGACCGGGATCTCCCGCACCGCTCGTTCGAACGTCACGGCCGGGACGTGGTGGCACTCGTCGACGATGACCAGGCCGTAGGCGGAGGTGAGTTCGGCGATGTCGTCCCGGCGGGCGAGGCTCTGCGCCATGGCCACATCGACCATCCCCTTGGCCCGGTTGCGGCCGCCGCCGACCTGGCCGATCTGGCGGGAGGTGAGCCCGAGGTGCGTGATGAGCCGCTCCCGCCACTGCTCGACGAGGGGTTTGCGGTCGACGATCACCAGGGTCGGGGTGCGATACCGGGCGATGACGGCGCACCCGACGACGGTCTTGCCGGAACCGGGGGCGGCGACCAGCATTCCGAGATCGTGGTGCGTCAGCGCCTCGGTGGCCGCCGTCTGTTCCGGGGTCAGCACGGCCCGAAGGCTGATGTCGATCGGATCAAGTGTCGGTGCTTCCTCGACCACGATCAGGTTGCTCCCCGCCTCCGACACGATGGCTTGCGCCTTTTCCCGCAGCCCTCGGGGCACGAGGAGACGGTCGAGCGTCTCCCGGTAACAGCGGATGAACCGGGGCGTGTCCCAGGTCGTGAACCGCATCCGCTCTTTTTCGTAGAACTCCGGGTTGTGCAGCGACGCGGCGTGCTTGAGCGCGGCCAGGAGCGCCGGGGGCACACCGAGCCGGTCGATTCCGAACATGGCGCCCGCCCAGGCGGCGATCTCCGGCGGCGGATCGGGCGGGACTGACGCAAGGCGGGGTCGTCGATAGGTCGACGCCTCCGGACCGGTCGCCAATTCACCGAAGGCACCGGCCGAGGCCGCAGCCTCCTCGGGGCCGAGACGTTCAACCGACGAGAGAAACGCCCATTGGTCCTCGTACGGCTCGAGGTTGGTCGGGTCGAGGAACACCGTCGTGTCACGTTTGCGGCATTCGCCTTGGAGAGGGAGCGCGATGAGATTGCCGAACGAGCCTTTCGGCATGAAGTCCTGGGCGGGGAACAGCCGGTCGTAGCTGACGAGGTCAAGTTCGGCCCGGACGGTCATGGCTTCCCGTAGCAGATGGACACCGATCCGTCGGGCAGTGGCGGCGGGTACGGAGCCGCTGAAGAAGAGCCAGACGTGGCCGCCGTCGCCGGAGCGGGACCGCTCCAGAGCAGCCGGAACGCCAGCAGCCCGGGCGGCGTCGAGATAGGCCAGGGAGTCGAGCACCCAGCCGGCATCGTCGAAATCGCACGCCAGCACCCGGCACGCATCGCCGGGCAGAAGCGGATACAACCCGGCGTGAATCCGTCCCGCCAGATGCTGTTCGGCGACCTCATCGGTCAAGGGCAGGTACTCCCGGTCCGGACGCCGGGCGTTGACCCACCCTCCGGCGACGGCCGGGCTCCAACCGCTCTTGCCCGTCCGCTGGTTCTCCCACCGCTGGGCATAGACGTCATCCCGCCCGACGAACAGCGACCGGAAGAGCGCCACTTTCGCCGCCGGGTCCGACGACCGGTCAACCGGGGCCGGCACTGCGTCATGTTGGGTCTGGCCGCCGAAGAGCGTCGGTGACCATCCGGCCGCTTCAAGGTCCCCGGCTCGCGCATCCAGACCGAGCAGGCCCCGCAACCGAGCGTTTTCCGCTCGGAGGGCTTCAAGCTCGGCGAGCAGCTGGGCGACCGACGGTTCCGACGCGATGACCAAGATCATGCCGTGCCCATCGACACAGGGTCGACCCAGGACCCCCTACGAGGCGAAGAGAGACTGAAGCTGAGGGCACGGCCAGCATGTGGGTCCGTCGCTGCCGGCGCTGTTCAGTCGATGCCGACGGCGCGGGCGACGTCGTTGGGGCGCCGCCAGAG
>JBOGFO010000636.1:0-5259 GCA_050743445.1 Acidimicrobiia bacterium | reverse complement strand
GGTGTGCGATGCCGCCCAGGCCGCCTCGCAGAGGGCTGATCGCAGGGCCGGGTTGCCCTTGGGGGCCCGACCGGACTTCTGCTTGCCGGCTGATTCGTGGTTGCCGGGCAGAGCCCCGCCCAGGAGGCGAGGTGGGCGGAGGTCGAGAAGCGGCTCAGGTCGAGGCCGATCTCGGCGATGACCACCTCGGCGGTGCGTTTCCCGATGCCGGGGATGGTCAGCAGGCGGGTGGCCGCTTCAGCGAAAGGGACCATGAGCCGGTCGACCCCCTCGTCCAGGCGTCGTTCCATGGCGACGAGGTGGTCGACGTGGTCCAGGTGCATGCGCAGCAGCAGCGCGTGATGGTCGTCGAACCGGCCTACTGCCTAGCGACGCTTGCGCCGTTGCTGCCTGGGTCGTGGAGCGGGGGTGCCGGGGCGCCGGGTGACGGCGGGTGCTCCCACCGATGCCGGTTCCCCGTCGCCGACGGCTTCGGAGTCTGACCCCTGCGCCGCCGGCGCCGGCACCGTGCCGGCGGCGGACCGGGTGCCGGCTATGCGGTGCCGGATGGCGGCGTAACGGGGCTCCCGCTCCTTCATCACCGCCAGCAGCGGCGTGGCGGTGAAGATCGACGAGTAGGCACCGGTGAGCAGGCCCACGGTCAGGGCCAGGGAGAAGTCCCGGATGGTGAGGGCGCCGAAGAGGTACGAGCCCACGACCAGCAGCGAGAACACGGGCAGGGAGGCGACGATGGAGGTATTGAGCGAGCGCATCAACACCTCGTTCATGGACCGGTTGACCATCTCCGAATACGTCTCCCGCCCGCCGGCCGTGAGCGCGTCGGAGTTCTCCTTGACCTTGTCGAAGACGACGACGGTGTCGTAGAGGGAGAACCCGAGGATGGTGAGGAAGGCGATGACCGTGGCCGGGGTCACCTCGAAGCCGGTCACCGCATAGGCCCCCACGGTGATGAGGATGTCGTGGACGACGGCGGCGAGGGCGGCGATGGCCATCTTCGGCTCGAAGCGGAAGGACAGGTAGGCGGCGATGGCGATGAAGAAGAAGACCAGCGCCCGCACCGCCTTGGAGGACACCTCCGACCCCCACGTGGGACCGACGTCGGTGATGCTGACGTCTTCGGTGTCGACGTTGCCGTACTCGGCCAGGACCTGCTGGATCTGCTCCTGCTCCTCCTTGGAGGCCCGCTCCGCCTGCACCCGGACCGTCTCCTGGCCGCCGGTCCGCAGGATCGCCACCTCGGCCTCGGGCAGGCCGTTGGCTCCCATCAGGTCCCGGACGTCGCCGGTCGACGCCTCCTGGTCCTCGATCGGGGCCAGCCAGGCCGTCCCCCCCTCGAAGTCGATCCCGAAGTTCAGCCCCCGCACGACGAGGAACAGGACGCCGATGGCCATGGCGGCGGCGGACATGCTGAACCACAGGCGCTTGCGCCCCACGAAGTCGTAATTGGTCCGCTCGTGGAGGATGTCGGAGAGGGTGCCCTTGAAACTCACGCCGTCGCCCCCTTGGCGTCAAGGCCGGAGGCCACGCCCAGCCAGCCCGCCCCGGCGAACCGGGGCGACCGCCCGATGATGGAGACCAGCGGGTGCATGAAGAAGTAGGACACCAGGATGTCGAACAGGGTCGACATGCCCAGGAAGAAGGCGAAGCCCCGCACCGAGCCCACCGCCAGGAAGTACAGGAGGGCGGCGCCGATGAGGGAGACCAGGTCGGCGGCCAGGATGGTCCGGAACGACCGGGCGAAGCCCCGATCCAGGGAGGACCGGATCGTCTTCCCCGATCTCACCTCGTCTTTCAATCGTTCGAAGTAGACGACGTAGGAGTCGACGGTGATGCCAACCGACACGATGATGCCGGTGACCCCGGCCAGGGTGAGGGTCAGCCCGATGGCCGACGACAGCCAGGACGTCATCACGTAGAGAGCGCCGCCGGCCAGGAGAAGCCCGGCCCAGATCACCAGGCCGAGCATGCGGTAGTAGAGGAGCATGTAGATCATCACCAGCCCGAGCCCGAAGAGGCCGGCCGCCACCCCCGAGCGCAGCTGGTCACGACCCAGCGTCGGGGAGATCTCCTGGACCTGGCGCTCCTCCAGCTCGATGGGGAGCGCGCCGTAGCGGAGCACCAGGGCGAGGTCCTGGGCCTCGGCCTCGGTGAAGCTGCCGCTGATCTCCGCCTGGCGGTTCTCGAAGCGCTGCGCGTTGATGGTGGGCGACGACTGGACGACCCCGTCGAGGACGATGGCGATCTGGCGCTGGAAGTACTTGGCCGCCAGCTCGTTGAACTTGTCGCCGCCCTCCCGGGTGAACTTCACGTCCACCTTCCACGTGGAGGCGAAGTTGGCATCGGCCGAGGACACTGCCTCGCCGGTCAGCTCGGCGGGACCGAGACAGAGCCGGACACCCTTGTTCGCCTCGTCCCCCTCGCGGTAGGGCAGGAGGACGATGGCGGCGGGGTCATCGACCTCGGAGGTCTTCGTCGGGCACCCGGAGATGTCAACCGGCGCCGGCTGCGGAATGGCGGGCACCGTGGTGGCGGTGGTGTCTCCCGGCGTGGTCGTGGCGCCCGGCGCGGTGGTGGTCGTGGCGTCGCCGCCGGTCGTCGTGGTGGCCGCCTGGGCCGCCGTCACCTTGCCCTGCTGGACCGTCGTGCTCGTCGACTCGCCGGCCGTGGTGGTGGTCGCGGCCCCCGCCCCCGTCGTGGTGGTCGCGGCCGGGGCCGTCGTGGTGGTGACCGCCTGCCCTTCCGGCGGGACGAGCTGGAGGACCGGCCGGAACCGGAGTTCGGCGGTGGTGCCCACCAGCTCCCGGGCCTTCTCCCGGTTCTCGACCCCGGGCAGGTCGACGACGATGTTGTCGCCCTGAAGGGACACGTCCGGCTCGGCCACCCCGAGGGCGTCGACCCGGTTGCGGATGATATCGACCGCCTTGGACAGGGAGTCGCCCTGCGCCGGCTTGACCGGGGCCAGGACGACGGAGATGCCCCCCTGGAGGTCCAGCCCCAGCTGGGGGGACGTGTCGGTGGCGAGGACGATGCCGAGCGGCACCAACACCACCAGGACGCTGAGGATGAGACGGATGGCGTGCTGACGCAACTTACAGACCCTCGACTTTCCGGGAAATGGCAGTACGGGCCACCCGCAACGAGGTGCCGGGGGCGACTTCGAGGTCGACGATATCGACCTCCAGATTTTGGATGCGCCCGAAGATCCCGCCCATGGTCATGACCTCGTCACCGACGACGAGGCTGGCCATGAGGGCCTGGTGAGCGGCGACCTGCCGGCGCTGCGGTCGGATGAGCAGCGCATAGAAGGCGCCCAGCATGAGGATGAGCCAGAGGGGTGCGAGTGCGTCCACGGCGAAATCGGGGGCTCCGAAGTCTCAAAAGAAGTCGAAATGCTACCGCTTCCGGTTCACGGGCCCGGTTCAGCCGCCGCCGCGGCGTCTACTCGACGGAAAACAGATTCGCCCCCGCCGACGTGCACCCGGGGACCGCCGGTGTCTCGAGACCGAGATGGGCGAAGGCGGCGGCCGTGGCAACCCGCCCCCGCGGCGTCCGCTGGAGGAAGCCCTCCTTCAGGAGGTAGGGCTCGTAGACCTCCTCCACCGTCTCCGGTTCCTCGCCCACCGACACCGCCAGGGTGGACAGACCGACGGGTGCCCCGGCGAAGGTCCGGCACAGTGCCACCAGGATGGCCCGGTCGACCTTGTCCAGCCCCCGCTCGTCCACCTCGAAGAGGGCGAGGCCGTCGGCCGCCACGGTGCCGGTGACCCGGCCGTCGCCCCTGACCTCGGCGAAGTCACGGACCCGGCGCAGCAAACGGTTGGCGATCCGGGGAGTCCCGCGGGCCCGGCGGGCGATCTCCGCCGCACCCTTGGAGTCGATGTGGACCCCCAGGATGCGGGCCGCCCGCTCCACGATGGCCACCAGGTCCGGCGCGGTGTAGTAGTCGAGGCGGGCCACGAAGCCGAACCGGTCACGCAGCGGACCGGTCACGAGCCCCGACCGGGTGGTCGCCCCCACCAGCGTGAAGCGGGGCAGGTCGAGGCGGATCGACCGGGCCGACGGCCCCTTGCCGATCACGATGTCGAGGCCGAAGTCCTCCATGGCGGGGTAGAGGACCTCCTCGACCACCCGGTGGAGGCGGTGGATCTCGTCGATGAAGAGGACGTCGCCCTCGTCGAGGTTGGTGATGATGGCGGCCAGGTCGCCCGAGCGCTCCAGCGCCGGCCCGCTCGTGATCCGGAACCCGACGCCCAGCTCGGCGGCCACGATCGCGGCCAGGGTCGTCTTCCCCAGGCCCGGGGGCCCGGCGAAGAGGAGGTGGTCGGCGGCCTGGCCGCGCTGGCGGGCCGCCCCCAGGATGATCTCCAGGTTGGCCCGGAGGGCGGGCTGGCCGACGAACTCGGCCAGGTGCCGCGGCCGCAGCGTCGTCTCCTCCGCCTCCTCGGCGGGACCGGCACCGGGGTGGAGCACCTCCTCACGCACGGGAGGCCCCGTTCGCCTGGGGGCGTGCCACGTTCAGGGGGACACCCCCGGGCCCCCGGGCCAGCGCCAACAGCTTGAGCGCGTCGCGGAGCATCAGCTCGACCGGGGCGTCGTCGGGCAGGCGCACCAGCACCTCCCGCACCTCGTCGGGGGCGTAGCCGAGGCCGTCAAGGGCGGCCCGGACCTCGGCCCGGGCATGGGTGGAGCCGTCGGTGACCGGGTCGAGGACGGGGAGGGCGAGCTTGGCCGCCAGCTCGATCATGAGGCGCTGGGCGGTGCGCTTGCCCACCCCGGGCACGAGGGTGAGGGCGTCGAGGTCGCCTTCGGCCACCGCCCGGCGCAGGGCCGCCGGTGAGTGCACGGAGAGGATGGCGAGGGCCAGCTTGGGCCCCACTCCCGACGCTGACATGAGGGCCTCGAAGGTGTCGCGCTGGTCCCGGTCGGGGAACCCGTAGAGGGCCAGGGCGTCCTCCCGGACCAGCAGGTGGGTGAACAGGAAGGCGGCACCCCCGGGCTCCAGCGTGACCAGCGCCCCGGCCGGGACCGCCACCCGGTAACCCACCCCGCCCACCTCCACCAGCACCTCGCCGGTGGTCGTGCGCTCGAGCACCGCCCCGCGGAGCGATCCGATCACTTCGACTCCTCTCGCGTCGTGGCCGCGGCGATGGCCCGGGCCAGCCCCGGCACCGGGGCGCCGGAGATCGCGGGCTCGACGTCTCGCCGGCTGCGAAACCGCCCGGCCGACAGATGGCAGATGGCCAGGGCCAGGGCGTCGGC
>JBOGFO010000635.1:0-6955 GCA_050743445.1 Acidimicrobiia bacterium | reverse complement strand
AGGTAGGGCCGGTGGACGTGGTCGCCGGTGACCCGCATGATCCAGTCCGACGCCGGGCTGAGGCGCTTGAGGAAATAGGGCTCGCCGTCGATCTCGACCTGCTCGAAGTCCGACCCGCTCCGGGCGTCGCCCGAGCGCAGCGACCGGCGCGAGGAGGCCCGGGCCAGGAGCGCTTCCACCGATGCCGTCATGCTCCCCCTTGGTCCTGGTCCTTCCGACCGGACGAGCTTAAGGGGGAGGGCGGGTGCGGTCCGGAGTGTGGCCGACTTCTCGGCCTACCAGCGAACGTTCGGCAACGGACGGCGGAGATGCCGTACGGCGTAGCGGCCGATCATGGGGAGGGCCACGCCGCGGTAGGCGTCGTTGGCGTGGTTCTTGTACCCGGTGAAAGCGAACTCGCCGAGGTCGGCCCGGTGGGGCCGAGGATCTCGTCGACGAGCGCGACGTCGGTGACGATGTCCATGGGCGAGAGAATACTTCATAATGGGGTATCCTCCCCAAGCAGTGCGCAAGCTCACCACCACGTCCTACGCCATCCTCGGACTGCTCGCCGTCCGGCCCTGGTCGGCCTACGAGCTGACCAAGCAGGTCAAGCGCAGCCTCCACTTCTGCTGGCCCCGGGCCGAGACCCGCCTCTACCAGGAGCCGAAGAACCTGGTGGAGCACGGCCTGGCCAAAGCCACGGTCACCACCAACGGACGCCGCTCGCGCACCGAGTACGCCATCACCCCCAAGGGCCGAAAGGCACTCAAGCGCTGGCTGGACGAGCCCTCCGCCCCGCCCCGCCTGGAGTCGGAGGCCCTGTTGCGGCTCTTCTTGGCCGAGCACGGCTCCCGGGAAGGGTTGCTGGCCACCCTGGCCGGGCTCGAAGCCCAGGCCCTCGAGTTCCAGGCCGAGTCCCTGGCCCTCGGGGCCGAGTACCTGGGCGAGCAGGCCCCCTTCCCCGAGCGCATCCACATCCTCGGCCTGGTCGGGAAGTTCGTCCTCGACCACACCAACCTGGTGGCCGAGTGGGCCCGCTGGGCCCGCACCGAGGTAGAGGGATGGCCCGATGTCGACCGGGCACCGGCGAGCGCCGAGGCGGTCGAAGCCTTCCGGGCGGCGCTGGCCCGCACGAACCCGATTTGATGCACACAGTTTGCAAGAACAGAATGCGGCCATGGACACCAACGATGCCGTTCGCCGCTTCTGGGACGAGGACGCCGCCCACTACGACCGGGCCATCACCCACCACCCCCGGGACGCCGCCGAGCAGGCCGCCTGGACCGCGGCGCTCGAACGGCTGCTGCCCCCGCCCCCGGCCCGGGTCCTCGACGCCGGCGCCGGCACCGGGTTCATCAGCCTGCCCGCCGCCCGGCTCGGCCACCGGGTCACCGCCCTCGATCTGTCTTCCCGGATGCTCGACCGCCTGCGGGCGAAGGCCGCCGCCGAGGGGTTGGACGTCGAGCTGATCGAAGGCTCGGCCGACGATCCTCCGTCCGGGCCCTACGACGCGGTCATCGAGCGCCACCTGATCTGGACCCTGCCCGATCCCGGGCAGGCTCTGGCCGCCTGGCGCAAGGCGGGGCCCGAGGGGCGCCTCGTCCTCTTCGAGAGCCTGTGGGGTTCGGCGGCCGACCCGGCCGAGCAGCTACGCCAGCGGGCCCGGGAAACCCTGCGCCGGATGCGGCGCGTCCCGCCCGAGCACCACGCCAGCTACGACCCGGCGATCCGCGATGCTCTCCCGCTGGGCCAGGGGACGGGACCCAGTGCGCTCATCGAGCTCGCCGTCGCCGCCGGATGGGGACCGGCCCGCTTCGAACGGCTCCGCGACGTCGAATGGGCCGCCGCCCGCTCCCTCGACCCCCTCGCCCGCCTCCTCGGCGTCATCCCCCGCTTCGCGGTGATCGGAGGTGCGGCCGGTCCGGCCGCGGCCTGAGGCTCGGCGGGTTCGGGCGGCTCCTCGCTCCACACGAGGTGCACGCCCCCGGTGGTGGCGTCGACGGCGATAGCGGGCTCCTCGGAGTCGCCGGGGCTCTGGCTCACGTTGACGGGACCGGTGAAGGTCCGGCCGCCGTCCGCGCTGCTGACGACGAGGACATCGCTTCCCGCCCCCGGGTCGGACTCCTCCCAGGCGACCACGACCACGTCGCCGTGGCCCGCCACGGTGGGCTGGTCGCATTCGCCGGGCGTGGCGGTCAGGGGCACCGGGGCGGCGAACGTCGCGCCGCCGTCCTCACTGCGGTACTGCCAGAGCTCGCTGCTGGCGGGGTCGCTGCCGCTGCAGCCGAACAGGTTGACCACCGCCCCGCTGACGGCGAGGCCGGGCTTGCCCTCGGCGCCCTCGGGCAGGACGACGGCCTCACCGAAAGTCGCGCCTCCGTCGCCACTGCGGGTGTAGGCGAGGCGGTCGTCGTTCTCGGCGTCGGTGGCCTCGTTCACGAAGGCGACGTGCACGGTCCCGCCGCTCACGGCGACGGCCGGGTCGACCGACGGCACGGCGTCGTGGCTCACGTTCACCGACCCACCCCAGGTCTGGCCACCGTCGCCGCTCCGCTGGACCATCACGTCCTCGTTGACCGCGTCGATCTCGAGTCCGTAGGCCACCGCCACCAGCGGCCCCTCCACCGCCACGTCGGGATCGGCGTCGTCCTGGTCGGCGGTGCCGCTCACGTTGGCCGGCTCGGAGAAGCTCTGCCCGCCGTCGGCGCTGCGAACGGTCACGACCTCGGCGGCCGCCGCCCCGGGACTCCCGTCCTCCCAGGCGACGTGGAGAGAAGCGCCTTCCACCGCCAGGTCCGCGGGACCCGACTCGCCCGGGTTCGGGCTCAGGTTCTTCGCCTCTCCGAACGACGCTCCGGCGTCGTCGCGGCGGCGGTAGAAGACGTCGCTCTCGTCCTCGGCCGTCTCGACCTCCACACTCCAGAGCGTGTGGACGGCGCCGGCCGCGGCCACCCGGGGCGTACCGACCTCACCACCTCCGGTGCTGACCGGCACCGGCGCGCCGAAGGTGGCCCCGCCATCGGAGCTCTGGGCGTAGACGATGGCCGCTTCGCCCACCGCCTGAGCCATCCCCACCGACACCACCGGCAGACCGCCGCCGAGCATCACGGCCGCGCCAAGCAGCACAAACTTCGAGCGCCCCAACATCGCCACCCCCCAGCTACGTCCCCTGCACGCAGGACAAACGCGCCCGTCAATGGTCCCATGCGGCGCCCCGGGCCGACCATCTGTGGACGCCGCTCAGAGGGTCATCCGCCGCAGGACCGGGAGGAGCGCGTAGTTCTCCTTGTGGACGTGCAGGTGGGTGTCGAGCTCGAGGGCTTCGAGGCGCTCGAAGAGGGACCGGTAACTGGCGCAGGCGTCGGCCGGCACCTGGTAGGCGGCGGTGGCCCGGCGCAGCGCGGCCAGCAGATCGCCGGTCTGGTCGTGCTCCACCTCCATGGACCTGATCACTTCGAACAGGGGGCGGGACGGGACATCGGCCCCGTCGGTGGGCCGTCCGTGGATGGCGGGGAACAGCACCTCTTCCTCCTCCCGCAGGTGGGGCTCGAGCTCGGCCCGGATGGCGTCGACCAGGGTCTTGATCTCGGAGAGCTCGGGGTGCCGCTCGCCGTGGACCGAGAGGACCTTGGCGGCCAGCGCGTCGAGCAGGGGCAGCTCGGCCTCCAGGTACCGGTGGTGGGTGGCGAGGATGTGGTCGACCAGAGCGGTCGGCTCCAACTCGGTCCAGGTGCGGTCGCCTTCCACGGGAAGGGCGTCGAGCTCCACCGCCACCGCTTCGAGGTCGAGTCCGGCGGCGGCGCAAGCGTCGACCAGACGGCGTTGTCCGTGGCAGCAGTAGTCGAGGCCGAGCCGGTCCAGGCTCCGGGCAGCAGCCGGGTTGGCGGCGACGATCTCGGCCAGGGTCGCGCTCACGGGGACGGACATGTCTTCTCCCGGGGGGTAGGTCAGCGGTAGGCGGCTAGACGGTCGCGGGGGTCTCCCCCAGGTAGGCGATGACCACATCGGGGTGGTGGAGCGCCTCCGCCGGCGGTCCGTCGGCGAGGACCTTCCCGAGATGGAGCACGACGGCCCGGTCCGCGAGGCCGACGACGTACTGGTCGTGCTCGACGAGGAGGACGGCGGCCTCGCCCGCCGTCCGGCGGACCAGGGCGATGAGTCCTTCCGACTCGTGGCGGCTCAGCCCGGCGGCGGGCTCATCCAGCAGCAGCACTTTCGGCTGGAGGCTCACCGCCCGGGTGATCTCGCCGAGCCGGGCCGTTCCATGAGGCAGGGCGGCGGCGGCCCGGTCGAGGTAGGGCCCCAGGCCGGTGGCGGAGATCAGCTCCTCGTCGACCGGCGGCAGCCGGTGCCACCGCCGGGCGAGGTCGATGTTCTCCTGGAGGGTCAAGCGCGGGAAGAGCCCCCCGGACTGGAACGTCCGCACGACCCCGGCCCCCGCCCGGTGGCGGGCCGGGCGCCGCGCCAGGTCGGCGCCGTCGAGGACCAGGCGACCTCCGGACGGGGTCACGAACCCGCTGATGGCATCGAGGACCGTCGTCTTCCCGGCCCCGTTGGGACCGATGAGCGCCACCAGCTCGCCCGGGGCCACGGACAGGTCCACGCCATCGACGGCGACGAAGTCGCCATAACTCACCCGGAGACGGTCCACGTCGAGCGGCCCGCCCCGGTCGGTCTTCCCGGCCGGGTCGGTCGCGGGCTTGTACTTCCCTTCGGACAGGTCAAGGCGGCGACGCCGGGTGGGCCGGCCGATGGAGGCGAGCTCGGGGCCGATGGAAGTGAGTCCGCCGGGCCGGAGCAGGACGGTGAACAGGAGCGCCGCCGGGGCCACGAAGGCGACGACGGTCGGAGTGGCCAGGTTCCGGAGCGCCTCGGGGGCCAGGGTGAGGAACGCCGCCCCGATGACCGCGCCCCACAGTGACTCAAGGCCGCCGACGGCGGCGACCGACACGAGAGGCAGGGCGGTGAGCGGGTGGAACTGCTCCACGGCCACGGACTGCAACTGGTGGGCCGACAGCGCCCCGGCCAGCCCGGCCAGCGCCCCCGTGACGGTGAAGGCGAGCCACCGCGCTCCGGCCGCGGGCATGCCCAGGGCCACGGCAGCCTGGGCGTGCTCCCGGGTGGCGAGCATGGCCGCACCCCACCGGGAGCGGGCCAGGCTGCGCAGGGCCCAGAAGGCGAGGGCGGTGGCGGCCACCACCACCCACGTGTAGCGGGGGCCGGCCAGCGACAGGGAGCCGATCGAAGGGGCGCCGGGCGCCCGGTCCGTCGCCTGGCCGGCGAAGGGGGCCCACAGGAACAGCGTTCCCGCACAGGCGGAGGAGAAGGCGAGGGTGACGGCCGCGAACCGGAGGCCGCTCGCACGGGTCAGCGTGAACGCGCCCACCAGCGCCGCCGCGCCGGCGCCGGCCAGCACCCCGGCGAGGAGCGTCAGCGGCAGCGGCCAGCCCGCTTCCGTGCCCAGCCGGGCGGCGACGATGGCCCCGATCCCGGCGAAGGCGGGCTGGGCCAGTGACAGCTGGCCGGTCCATCCGGTCATGACGACGTGGGTGGCGGCCAGCAGCGCGGTGGTTCCGGCCAGCTGGGTGATGGTGGCCTGGTACGCGCTCTGGTGGGGCGCCCACAGGACGAGCGCCAGCCCGAGGGCCAGGGCGGGCGCGACGCGGCCCTTGCCCGGAACCCGGCTCGGGCCCCGGTCGAGGGCGGCGCGGGCCGCCTCGCGGGCACCCCGGTCCCGGCGCAGCAGCGCCAGGGCCACGAGGGCGAACGGGACGGCCTCGCCGAGCCCGGGGATGTCCTGGACCCGGACGCTGAGGCTCTCCAGGACCCCGATGGCCAGGCCGGCCAGGAGGGCGCCGGGGAGGCTGTGCAGACGGGCGACGACGGCCGCGGCGAAGGGCTTGACCAGAAAGAAGATGGTCAGCTGGAGGGGGTCGAGGAAGAGCAGCGGCGCGAGCAGGATGCCCGCCACGCCGGCCAGGACGGCGGCGGTGACATACGACAGGGTTTCGATGCGGCGCACCGGCAGGCCCACGACCCTGGCGCCCACCCGGTCGGCGGCCACGGCCGTCCAGGCCAGCCCGGTCCGGCTCCGGCGCAGCAGCACGGCTCCGATGACCACGATGGCGAGCGCCGCCCCCAGCACCAGGAGCTGGTGGCCCGAGAGGACCGTGTTCGCCACTTCGAGCCGGACGTCAGTGAGCAGTGGGGGCACGAACTCGGTGTCGGTGCCGAACAGGGCGGCGCAGGCGGCGAGCACCAGGCCGGCGAGGGCCAGGCTGGCCACCGCGGCGGCCAAGGGCCGGTCGGGGCCGAGCACCCGGGCCACCGTCGCCCCGCCCAGCCCGATGGTGGCGGCCACACCGAGGGCGACCAGGGCGGCGACCGGCACCGGAAGGGCTCCGCCTATTCCATCTGGGCCAGCGGACAGGCGGTGGAAGGCGAAGGCGGCGGCGGTGGCGACCGCCCCGAGGGACAGGTCGACGTTGCGGGTGGCCCGGTGGACCACGACCAGACCGAGGGCGGCCAGGCCGTACATGGCCCCGACGGGCAGGCCGGCGATGAGGAGGGGAAGCACGCCCGCGGCCGGCCCGGTCCCGGCTCAGCCGGCCGAGGCTTCGCTATACGGCTCCTGGGCCGGTGCGCCACCAGGAACGAACGCCGACGACGCCACGGCCTCGCCGAAGATGAGCGTGAGCGTGCGTCCGTCCTCCGTCCGGAACCGGATGCGGGGACCGGTGGCCCGGGCGTCGGACTGGTTCGGGCCCGGGGTCGTCTGCGTCTCCCCGGCCGAGACGATCTCGATGCCGGCCGCAGCCAGGACAGCGAGGTCGGGAGCCGCCACGCCCACGGGCTCGAGGCCCCCGGGGGTCAGCCGCACCGGGCGCCCGCCCACGGCCACGCCCTCCACCACGCTGGTGGCGACCGCCCCGAGGGACAGGTCGACGTTGCGGGTGGCCCGGTGGACCACGAC
>JBOGFO010000634.1:0-1545 GCA_050743445.1 Acidimicrobiia bacterium | reverse complement strand
CGGGGCCGGGTGCTGGCGCTCATCGAGTTCGGCAACCTCCGCCAGCCGTTCCCGGGCCCCGACCTGAAGGCGGTGGCCACCAGCCTGGCCAGCCGGGCGGAGTAACCGGGCCGTGTCGACCCGCTACCGCTGCAATGCCTGCGGCAACCTCACCCGCTTCGATGTCGTGGCCACCACCCGCACCCGGTCCTTCTGGCACTTCAGCGTGGCCGGTGACCTCCAGGTGGAGGACGAGGAGATCCTCGAACGGACCGTGGAACGGGTGACGTGCCGGTGGTGCGCCGCCAGCGGCCCTCAGATCGAGGACATCTCAGTCGCCGAGTAGCTGGATGACGACCTTGCGGCTGCGGGGCCGGTCGTCGAAGTCGATCATCACCACCCGCTGCCAGGTGCCGACCTGCAGCTCGGAGTTGGTGAAGGGGAGCGTGACCGACGGGCCGAGCAGGGCCGCCCGGGCGTGGCTGTGGCCGTTCGTGTCGGCGTTGCGCTCGTTGTGCTGCCAGGTGTCGTCCTGAGGGGCGACACGCTCGAGCACGGTGTTGATGTCGGCGTTGCAACCGGGCTCGCACTCGATGGTGGTCATGCCGCAGGTGGAGTGGGCCACGAACACGGTGCAGAGCCCGTCGCGGAGGCCGTAGTTGGCGATGGCCTTCTGGGCGTAGGACGTGAGGTCCAGGATGTCGCCGTCGCCTTGGGTCTCCAGCGTGAGCTCGTCGTATCGTGCCTGCATGCGATTCCTCCACGGCGGGGACACCCGGCCCCCCGAGCGCATCGACCGGGGACCCTCGGACGACTCAGTGTACGGAGCCCGCCGGTGGAAGGCGTAACGAGGCTACCGGTGGGCGAGCCCGAGCCCCATCCCCGGAGCGACGCCGAGGGCGAGGGCGAGCCGGCGGTCTCGGCGCTGCCCGAGGGCCTGCTGGCTCCCCTCCTCGAGCTGACGGGCGACGTCCTTCGGGCGCTGGCACCGTCGGATGTGCCCCCCGCCGCCCGCCGCCTGGCCAGCTTCGACCGCCGGGGTCTCGCCACCCCCGCCGCCCGGGCCCAGTTGCGCCGGCTTTTGGAGACGGATGAGCAGGTGTCGGAGGCGGTGGCCGACGCCTACGCCCGCAGCGCGGAGTCGGCCGACGCCCTCGAGGGCTGGCAACCCGGGGATGCGGTAGCCCGGGTGGACCAAGCGGCCGCCGAGGGGCGCCTGCCCGTCCTGGCCTCGGCGCTGTTCACCGAGCGTCCTCCCGGCTGGGAGTTCGCGCTGGGCCTGGCCGTGGCCACGTTCGAAGCGCGCCGGGCAGAGGAGGAAGCCGCCGCCCAGGTGCGGACCCTGGAGGAGCGTCTGGCCAACCTGGAGGAGGCCAGGCGCCGGGTCGACGTGGCCAAGGTCGCGCTCGAGGCCCAGGCCGGCTCCCTCGACACCCAGCTGAAGCAGGCCCGCCGGACCAAACGGGCGGGGGAGGAGCGGGTCGTCGCCGAGCTGGCCGAAGCCCGGGCCCGGGTGGAGGAGCTGGAGGGCGCGCTGGCCGAGGCCGTCCGCCGGCGGGGTGAGGC
>JBOGFO010000633.1:0-3349 GCA_050743445.1 Acidimicrobiia bacterium | reverse complement strand
GGGTGACGGCGATGGCTGACTGGGTGACCATGTTCATGTACTCGGCCAGGAAGAAGATGGCGAAGCGGATGCCCGTGTACTCGGTGTGGAACCCCCCCACGAGCTCCTGTTCGGCCTCCACCAGGTCGAACGGGGCCCGGTTGGTCTCGGCCACCGCCGCGATGCAGAAGATGGCGAAGGGCACGGGGGCAGGCAGCAGGAACCAGTCCCGGGGGCTCGTCCCCGGAAAGCCCTGGGCAGCGACGATGGCGGCGGTGGACAGGGTCCCGGCCTGGAGGACGGCGCCGATGATCCCGAGCCCGAGGGCGGCCTCGTAGCTGATCATCTGGGCGCTGGCCCGCACCGACCCCAGCAGCGGGTACTTGGAGCCCGAGGACCAGCCGGCCAGGAGCACCCCGTAGATGCCCAGACCGGACATGGCCAGCACGAACAGCACCCCGATGGGCGGGTCGGCCAGCTGCAGGATCGTCCGGCGATCGGTGAAGGGGACGGTGAACTCACCGGACAGGGGGATGACCGAGAAGGCGAGGAAGGCGGGCAGCACCGACAGGTATGGCGCCAGGCGGAACACCGGCCGGTCGGCGGAATCGGGAATGGACTGCTCCTTGAAGAAGAGCTTGATGCCGTCGGCCAGGGATTGGAGCACGCCGAACGGACCGGCCCGGTTGGGACCGATCCGGTTCTGCATGTCGGCCACCACCTTGCGCTCGATCCAGATCATCAGCAGCACGGAAACCAGCAGCAGGCCGAAGACGAAGACCGTCTTCACGGCCACGATGATCAGGTCGAGGCCGTCGATCCCGTCGGCGAAGAGCGGGTCACCCATCGGTGGCGGGCTCCAGCCGGACCCGGGTGATGGTCGCGCCGTCGACGAGGTCCGACCCGCCGGGGCCGGGCGGGTGGAAGGGCACCCAGGCGGTGCCGGGAGGAACCCCGGCGTCGGGCTTCAAGGGGAGGGTGATCGACCCCCGGGGGCCGGAGACCCGCACCGGGGCGCCGCCCGCCAGTCCGAGGCGCTCCGCTTCCGTGGGATGCACGGCCACGACCCCGGGCTGGGCCAGCGGAGCGAGGGTGGTGGAGTGGCTGACCGTCACACCGTCGTCGTAGAGCCGCCGGGACGTCACCAGGGCAAGATCCCCTGCGCTCCCATTGGTGGTTGCCGCCGCCACGACCTGCCCGTCCCAGCGCAGGAGGGACGGGGGTGCGCCAGCCGGCGACACGGCGCCGCCCGACCGGACCTCGGGTGACGACACGGGAACGACGTCGGCGGATACCCCGAAGGCGGCCGTCGGTCCGCCCTCGGTGGTGAGGCTCTCGATCGGGCCCCCGATGAGGCCGGGATCGGCGTCGGCGACGGGGCTCACCGCGTGGCCGGGAACCCCGACCACAGGCTCCTCCCTCCCGCCGACGGGAATCACCACGCCATCGACGGCCCGGCGCAGCAGGGCGGCGCCGGCGCCGCGGTGCGCGGGCGCCAGGCGGGCCACTTCGTCGGTGACCTCGTCGACCGCCTCCAGATCGAAGTCGACGTCGAACCGGAGGGCGAGCTCGACCGCGACACGCCAGTCCTCCATCACCGTGCCCGGCGGCGTGACCTTGCGGGCCAGGCGGAGCAGGCGACCCTCGAGGTTGGTGTGGGTCCCCCGCTTCTCCCCGAAGATGGCCACCGGCAGCACCACCTGGGCGAGACGGGAGCTGGCCGTGGGGAAGGCGTCGACGGCGACGATGACGGGGACCTTCTCCAACGCCCGGCGGGCCAGGTCGGCATCGGGGAAGTCCGAGAGCGGGTCGGCGCCGAGGAGCACGAGGGCCCCGATCGCGCCGTCGGCGGCGGCGGCGAGGATGCCGGCGGTGTCGAGACCGGGAGCGGCGGGAACACCGCCCCAGGCCTCCTCGAACCAGCGCCGGCCGGCGTCGAGGGTGACCCGCCCGGGCAGCACGCCGGGGGCGAGTCCGAGATCGAGGGCCCCGTGGATGTTCCCCCGGCGCAGGGCGGAGAGGAAGCGGACAGACCCGGGCAGGTGCATGAGGGCGGCGGCCGCCTCGACCGTGGGCCCCGCGGGCTCGGCCAGCGACCCCCGGCCCAGGACCACGACGATGTCGCCCTCCCCGTCCCGGAGCAGGGCGGCGGCGTCGTCGAGATCGGGGTCGCCGGTGGGCCCGCCACCGGTCACGGCGTCGACCAGGCGGCGGGCCAGGGTGCCGGCGCCTCCGGGTGCCGGGCGCAGCCGCACCCGGGCGTGGCGGGACAGGCCGTGGTCGACGGCGGCGAGGTCGACCAGGGGCACCCCCAGGTCCACCACCGCCCGGCGGAGCCGCAGGTACCCGACCGGGAGCTCCTCCTTGAGGTCGGGCCCGAGGAAGACGATGGCCCGAGCGGTGTCGGCGTCGGCGATCAGCGCCCGGGGCATCCCGCACACGACCTCGGCCGGGAGCCCGTCGGCGAGCTGGGAGTCGACGTTGTCGGTGCGGAGCACGCCCTTGGCGAAGCGGGCCCAGGCGTAGGCGTCCTCGTTGGTGCCCCGGGCACCCCCGATGACCGCCACCGATCCCGGACCGCCGGCGTCGAGGGCCTGGCGCAGGCCCGCGGCCGCGGCGTCGAGGGCCTCGGGCCAGGTGGCCGGCGCCGGGGCGCCGTCAGCCCCCTGCACCAGTGGCTCGGTGAAGCGGTCGGCGGCGTGGATGAAATCGATGCCGAAGCGGCTCTTGTCGCACAGCCACCCGTGGTTGATCGGCTCCGAGTCGACTCCCAGCGCCCGGACCAGCCGGTCGGCCGAGGACTGCAGGGCGAGCCGGCAGCCCATGGTGCAGCCGGTGCACGACGACTCCACCGAGGACAGGTCCCAGGGCCGGGCCTTGAACCGGTAGGGGGCGGCGAGCAGGGCCCCGACCGGGCAGATCTGGACGGTGTTCCCGGAGAAGTACGACGTGAAGGGCTCGTCGGGGAAGGTGAGCACCTGCATCTCGCCGCCCCGCTCCACGAAGGTGATGAGCGGGTCGCCCGCCACCTCGTCTGCGAATCGGGTGCAGCGGGCGCAGAGGATGCACCGCTCCCGGTCGAGAAGGACGAGTTCGGAGATCGGGATGGGCTTGGCGAAGTGGCGCTTCTCCTCCACGAAGCGGGTCTCGCCCGGGCCGAAGCCGAAGGTGAGGTCCTGGAGCGGGCACTCGCCGCCCCGGTCACAGACCGGGCAGTCCAGGGGGTGGTTGATCAGGAGGAACTCGAGGACGCCCTCCTGGGCCTTCTTCACCGCCGGGCTGTTGGTGGTCACCACCATCCCGTCGGTCACGGTGGCGGTGCAGGCCGGCGGCAGTCCCCGCTGACCCTCGATCTCCACCAGGCACATGC
>JBOGFO010000632.1:0-3493 GCA_050743445.1 Acidimicrobiia bacterium | reverse complement strand
CGGCGGTGGCAATCGAGCTGGCGAGGTGGACCGTGCCGCCCGTCACCTCGTAGAGGGCACGACCCAGGCGCTCGCACCGGGGGCTGGCCCCGGCCAGCACCTTGGGGAGGGCGGCGGTTCCGGCCAGCGTGCGCGTGCCGGGATCGGCCCGTTCGGAGGCGTAGACGAGGGCGAAGTCCTCACCCGGTACCCCGAACCGGGCGACCAGGACGGGGAGCACCACCTCCTCGGTCATGCCGGGATACCCGGTGGTCTTGACGACGACGAGCGGTGCCGCCGCCACCCGGGCGATCAGCAGGGCCGCCGCTTCCAACGGGCTGGTGTCCAGCTGACCGCCCTCGCCCGGCATGACCGGGACCGAGATGACGAAGACCTCCGCGCCGACCAGCGCCTCCTCCTCGGCCGTCGACCGGAAGCGACCGTTGGCCAGCAGCGCCCGGAGTGCGGCATCGGGCACGTCGGGGACCGGGCTGCGCCCTTCGGAGAGCCCGGTGACAAGTTCCACATCGAGATCGAACCCAGTGACCGGAAAGCCGTGGCTGGCGAACTCGAAGCACTGATAGAGCCCGGCGACGCCGGTGCCGATCACGGCGATCCTGGCCGTCCGCGAGTCAAGGTCGCTGGCGGTGAGCATGCCCGTCCTTTGCTGGTCGGTAGTCGATGAGATGGCGGAGCGATCGGGGCACCGGGCACCGCGCCTCGGTGCCCGATCGCTCTTGCCCAGCTAGCTAGTGGGGGCCTCCAGATGACTTGCAGCACGCCATGGCCAGTCCGGAGATCGACGACTTGATCTCGACTCGCTTGACCGTTGGTCGCCGATACGAACGTCGCGTCCTGCTCTCGGTTCCTACGCCCACTTTGCTCACCTCCTTTCCTTCCGGCGTCAGGGGCAGAGGCAGTCCTCGGCCTCGAGGTCCCGCAACAGTTCCAGGGCGTCGGTGAGGGCAGTGCCGTCGTCGACATCGAAGCTCCTGGTGACCTCGCCGGCGATCCCGTCGACGTCGAGGACGCCGTCGCACAGTTCCCAGATCAGGGCGGCGACCTCGTCGAGGAGGTAGTACTCCCCGGTCTCGAGATGGTGGAGGCAGAGGAACTCGCCGGATGGGAAGTGGATGACCTCATCGGCGCGGAGCGGCACGGTGCTGGCCACGATCATCGACAGCAACTCCTTTTCGGGGCGGCTAGTCGGGCAGGGTGAGGGTGGCGTCGCCGAATTCGTAGAACAGGAGCCCTTCGTCGATCGCCTGCTGGTAGCCCCGCAGCAGCAGCTCCTGGCCGGTGAAGGCGGCGGCCAGAGCGATGCGCGAGGAACGGGGCCCGTGGAAGTTGGTGACCAAGGCGTCCGCCATCTTGAACCGGTAGCCGGGGCGGATGTACAGGTCGGTCCAGCCGTCAGCTGGCGCGAGGCGGCCGTCGGGATCGGCCGCCGTCTCCACCGCCCGCATGACCGTGGTCCCGACGACGAGCACCGTCCGGCCGGCGGCCCGGGCGGAGTTGACCGCGTCGGCGGTGGCGGCCGGGATCGAGAACCACTCCTCATGCATGGCGTGGTCTTCGAGGTTCTCCTCGGCGATCTCCACCGAACTGAGCCCGGTGTGGAGGGTGATGTAGGCGATGCCGATGCCGGAGTCCTCCAGCCGGCTGAGGACCTCGGGGGTGAAATGCCGGCCCGCCGCCGGCATCTCCGCCGAGCCCGGCGTGGTGGCGTAGACGGTGTTGTAGTCGGCGTTGGTGAAGCTGCGTTCGACGTAGGGGCTCGGGATCGGCCGTCCGGACGCCTCGAGGAAGCCGTCGAGTCCGTCGTCGGGACTGAACCGCAGCGCCCACAGCGGCAGCTTCGGGTGCCGCCCCTCCACGGTGGCTGTGACCGCGGCACCGTCGAAGCTGACCCCTGCGCCCATCCGGGGTTCTTTCCAGGGATGGCAGTTGGCGTACCACAGGCCGCCGCGCTTCATGCGCAGCTGGAACTCGACCCGGCCGGTTCCCTCCACCCGTCCGTGGACGCTGGCATTGAGGGTCTTGCTGTCGTTGAGGAGCACGAGGTCTCCGGGTCCGAGGAAGTTTCCGATCTCCCAGAACCAACGGAACTCGATGGTGTTTCGCCGGCGGTGGAACACCATGAGGCGGGAGTCATGGCGGGCTTCCCCCCGATGCTCACGCGGGCACGTCGCGAGCCGCTCGATGGGAAGCTGGAAGTCGAGCGTGTCGGTGCGCATGGCGGCCTCCACTCAGGTCATGGGGGGAGGCCTCGGAACCTAAACCGGACCGGCCGATCCGCCATCAGAGCCAGCCCGAGTTCCGGCTGCGGGTTTACCCGCCATTTCTCTCGGGGTCTGCCCTCAAGCGCGCGGGAGCTTCAGGGTTAACTCTGTAGCCGGTGACGCGGCGGGTGTGGAAGCATCACGGCGTGGGCACCACCCTCACGATCCCCGCCCCCCAGGTGTTGCCGCGCCCTGCCGTTCCGCACGACGAGGCCGTGGACATCGACATGGTTTCGTCGTCGCCGGCGCCCGCCCGGCGCCGTCTTCGAGCCTGGGCCGGAATACTGAACTCCCGGGTCCTGGTCCTGGCATTGGCCTACTTCCTCAGCGCCAAGGTTGGGCTGATGCTTGCCCACGGCTGGATCGCCTCGCCGGTGTGGCCGCCGGCCGGGGTGGCGGTGGCGGGTCTGTTGCTCTTCGGCCGGCGGTCATGGCCGGGAGTGGCCCTCGGGAGCTTCCTCATCGGTCTCCCCCAGGGTGTGGTGACGGATCTGGGGACGATGGTCGCCCAGACACTGGGGCCACTGGTGGCAGCCACGGTGCTCGAGGCGCGGCACTTCAACCGCTCGCTGGCCCGGGTGGCCGACGTGCTCCACCTCCTCGTCGTCGGGGGGGCGAGCATGCTGGTGAGCGCCAGCGTGGCCACCGGCGTGCTCGCCCTCGCCGACGTGATCGGCCCCCAGGAGTGGGTCCGGGCCTGGCTGACGTGGTGGCTCGGTGACGCCATGGGGGTGATCCTGGTCACACCCCTGGTCCTGGTGGTCACCGCCCCGAACACGATCAGGCGCCGGTGGCGGGAGACGGCCGCACTGCTGCTCACGACCGCCATCAGCACCCGTCTTCTCTTCGCCGGCGACCTCCCCCTGGTGTTCCTGGTCTTTCCCTTCGCTCTGTGGGCCGCTCTCCGGCTGGGACCTCCGGGGGCGGCGGCGGTGAGCGCGCTCGTGTCGGCGATCGCCATTTGGACGACGGCCCAGGGCCGGGGTGCCTTCTCCGGCCTGCCCGACGCTTCGAGCCTGGTCGTTCTCGAGGCCTTCAACGCCGGCGTCGCCGTCACCTCGTTGGTGCTCGCCGCGGCGGTGGCGACCACCGTCCGGCTGACCCTGGAGAACGAGCGGCTCCACGCCGAGGTCCGCGCCCAGCTCCATGAGGTGCTCGCCTCCCGAGCCCGGATCGTCCAGGCCGCCTATGGCGAGCGCCGCCGGATGGAACGCGACCTGCACGACGGCGCC
>JBOGFO010000631.1:0-3950 GCA_050743445.1 Acidimicrobiia bacterium | reverse complement strand
ACGCAAAGGAGACCGTTGCCGGGCCGGCGGCGCCCGGGGTGACCGGCGCCACCGAAGAGCGGGAGGCCGCCGCGGCGACCGCACCGGACGCCCTACCTCGCACCGGCTCCGGCTCCCGGCCGCTGGGAGCGCTGGCCGGGCTGACGATCATCCTGGGCGGTCTGGCCGTAGCTCTGAGCGGGCCCCGGGTCGTGGCCGCCCGAGCGGGCCGGCGGTCACCGCAGGGCTGAGCCGGCCTCAGCCGTCATCGACTTCGACCCCGGCGTCGCCCGGGGCCAGCATCCAACCGCGCTGGCGGACGGTCGTCACCACCAGCCCGATCGGGCCCAGCCGGCGCCGGAGGCGGTGGATGCGGACGTCGAGCTTGCCCCGGCTGGGAGCCTGACCGGGCCAGCCGGCCCGCATGAGCGAGGTGGCGCCCACCACCCGACCGAAACGGTCCAGGAGGGCGCGGGCCAAGCGGGCCTCGACGGGTGGCAGGTAGACGTGGCGGGAGGCGAACCGTAGGAAGCCCTCCTCGTCCAGCTCGGGGATCGAGACGCGGTGGCAGCGGGCCCGCAGGCGGAGAGCCTCCAGCCGGGCGTGCATCTCGGCCTCGTCGACGGGGGCGTGGACCCAGTCCTCCAGGCAGTCCAGGAGCGGGGGCGGGGAGGTGCCGGCGTCGACCACCAGGAGCCGGGGACTGCCTTCGGCGGCGAGGGCGACGCGCCGGTCCGCTTCGGCCGGCCATGGCACCACGGGGAGGCTGGGGGCGACGCCCGGCGCTTCTCGCGACATGGAGCCGACGTTAAGGGTGAAAGGTTGCCGGTGGTTGCTGGCCCGATTTCGGGAGCGAGTCGGCTTCCTTCCCGAACCTTTCCGAGCCGGGAACCACGCGAAAGAAACGCTTCGCAGGCGTGATACTCCCCGCGGTGCCGGGGCCGCCGGCGGCCCGCCGACCACTGGCGGCGTTGTTGCGCAACGACAGGTGTTGCGCAGGAACGCCACCGGATAACATGCCGCGCCCGGAAATCGCAGTGACTAAGGAGCCACCATGATCTTCATCGTGCTCAAGGTCCCGATCCGCCCCGAAGAGCGGGAGACGTGGCTGGAAGGTATCGCGCGCTACGCCGCCGCCGTGCGAGCCGAGCCCGGCAACATCGAGTTCAACGTGTTCGAGAGCATCGACGCCCCCAACCAGTTCTCCATCGTCGAAGCTTTCGCGTCCCCCGAGGCCGGCGACGCGCACGTGCAGACCGAGCACTTCAAGGAGTTCTTCGAGTGGGTCCCCAAGACCCTGGCCGCCCCGCCGGACATCATCAACACCACGGTCGACGGCTGGAACACCATGCACGAGCTGGGGTAGCCCGCTTCCGGCCTCACACCCCGAGGACTGAGGACAGCTCGCCGAGAGGGCAGACGATCCGTCCCGTCGTGGGGCACTTCCAAAGCGCGGGGAGCCTCCACGTCAGGCTGAGCGGGTGGTGTGGGTGGTCGGGGCAGCTCGGCCAGCTCGTGTCCAACCGGTCGTCGTGGAGGCATTGCTGCACGGCTTGGGCGACCGAGATGACCTGAGGTTCGCCAGGGGCGTAGCACTGGCTGTTCGCGCGTACGAACTCCTCCGCCTTCCCCCCCTGCCATCCGAGGCTGGCGATGACGTCGGCGGCGATCAAGGTGACGAGCTCGTCCGGAAGCTCGATTGATCCCGGCCGGGGCCGCTGTGGTGTCACGCCATCATCATGGCTCGCCTCATGGCGGGTCAGGTCCTGATATTCGGGGTCCGAGGAGGCCCGCATGGCGGTCGCGATCGGTTTTCTCCCGGTGGTGCGGCCAGCACAGTGGTTGGAGGTTGTCGTAGCCGTTGGGTCCCCAGTTGGCGTGAGGATCGGCGTGGTCCCACTCCAGGTGGTAGCGCCGGTCGCAGTTCGCTTCGGCGCAGGTGATCCCGTCGAAGTCGGGCGGGCGGCCCAGCTCCAGGGCGGTGCGGATCTCGGCCTTGATGTGCCGGCCGAAGTGCTTCACCGTGCGCAGGTCGACCCCATCGTGGCAGACGGCCTTGAGGAAGGCGTCGTGGGCGAGTTCCTTGACGAGGGAGACGGGGATGGGGCCGCCGCCGATCAGGTGGACCGGCTCACCGGCGTGGGCGTGACCCCGCCGGAAGGCCCGAAGGTCACACACGATGACCAGGTCGGCGCTACGGGCCGTGACCTGTCCTGACCCGGTGACCATGCCCAGGAAGGCGTCGGCCGAATAGTTGTTCCACTCCTCAGCGCCGCCATCCCGTTTGGCCTGCCGGCGCAGCCGGTCCGCCTCGGCGTCGATGCGGTTCACCAGCGGCAAGCCCACCTCGGGAGGTAGCTCCCCTGCGAAACCGACCATTCCGAGTTTGTCCGTCCAGTGGCGGAACGACCGGGCACGATGCCGGCGTCGCCTGAGCTCTTCGGGGTCGATCTCGGCCTGCTGCGTGTGGCGGGCCTTCTCCTTCAACGACCTGAGGCTCCCGGCCCGGGCGGCGTTCAACATCGTGCGCTCCGACCCGGGGCACTCCTTCTCGGTCTCGGCCACCACCGTGGCCTGTTGCAACGACACCTCCCCCGCCGTCAAGGCGGCCAGGGTCTCGGGCATCTTCTCCAGTGCCAGGGTGGTGGCGAGGGCGGTCTTGGCCTCCCCCATCGACGTCCCGCTGGCCCGCGCCAGCCAGTCGGCTGCATCGGCGAAACCCTTCTGGCGGTGCACCCCACACTCGGCGGCCCGGGCTGTGGCCCGCACCCGGGCGGCGTCGCACGCCTTCACGGTGGCCGCCAGCTCCTCAGCGATGGCTGCTGCGTCCTCTCCTGAGCAGCGCTTCGGATCGAACGCCGCCAACGAGGAGCGCAAGGCCCGGCTCAGGCTCAGGAGATTCTCGGGCATGCCACCTCCTCCTCGACGTCCGGCGCGCACGAGCGAACCAGAGTTTCGAAACGGAAAGGAGGGGAACCCCTCGAGGCCACGATGACCAGATTTTCGGTCCATCGGACGACGGTCAGATTAGCGAACGAACGTACGGAATGTCAAGGGTGTAGTTTGCCAACCTTCGAGCCGCACAACGGTTCCAGGCCCGCTTCCGGTCTCACACTCCGAGGACTGTCGACAAGTCGCCCAGAGGGCAGACAACCCGTCCCGTCGTGGGGCAGGTCCAGAGCGCGGGGAGCGTCACAGTCAGGCTGAGGGGATGGTGCGGGTGGTCGGGGCAGCTCGGCCAGCTCGTGTCCACTCGGTCGTCGTGCAGGCATTGCTGCACGGCTTCGGCGACCGTGATGACCTGGGGTTCGCCAGCCGTGTAGCACCTGCCGGTCGCGCGCACGAACTCCTCGGCCTCCTCTCGGGGCCATCCGAGGCTGGCGATGACGTCGGCGGCGATCAGGGTGACGAGCTCGTCCGGCAGTTCGATTGGTTCAGGCCAGGACCGCTGTGGAGTCACGGCATCATCATGGCTCGGGCCACCCGGTTGGTTCGTGAGGGACCTGGACGCACGAACCGGCGTTTTTCACGCCCGCCATGCGGGCTTCAGCAACGCCGGTTGCTCGAGGGGTCAGCTGAAGAGGTCGGTCTCCCGCTCGGCGGGGGTCACATCGCGCCGGCGGTACCACTCGACGGAGAAGGCGGCGGCGAAGGCCTCGGGGGGCATGGCCAGGAAGAACGAGTTCTCCGCGATCTGGCTGGCGTGGGCGGCCATGGCCGTCCGCTTGGCGTCGAGGTGGGCCGACACGTCGACCGCCGTGGTCAGCACGGCCTCGGGCAGGCCCATGGTGGCGTCGACGCCTTCGATGTCTCGCATCTCCATGAGACCAAGCTCGGCCGCCTCCGCCAGCAGCCGGACGAGGTGGTCGCGGTTGACCGTCGACTCGTAGACCCGGGTCACGGCGGCCAGCTCGGCGGCCCGGATGCCGACCCGGTGGACCTGGATGTGGTCGGGGTGCCCGTAGTTGCCG
>JBOGFO010000630.1:0-19437 GCA_050743445.1 Acidimicrobiia bacterium | reverse complement strand
AAGGGATCGCCGAGTACCTGGAGACCCAGTACCTGGCCGTCTCCGTCTGACCGGGCCCCGGGGCCCCGACCAACCATCAAGGAGCCACGTCGTGAAACGCAACCCTCTCGCGCTCGGAATCGTCCTCGCCATCGGCGCCGTGATGGCGGTCGGCGCCCTCAGCCTGCCGGCCAAGACCCAGGGCGTCGACGACCTCACCAACGCCTTCCGGCCGGCCTTCACCGCAGCGTCGCTGACCCAGACCCGCCGGGACATGGACACCGTCAAGGCGATGGCCACCGAACTCGACGCCAAGGCGATCCCGGCACTGGCCGCCCAGCTGGGCGCGACTCCCGACCAGTTCCGCGCCAACCTCGCTGCGGGATTCCCCGCCGTCGGCGCGGGCATGCGCCAGCTGCCGACGATCCTGCCGTACTTCGACGGGGTCGTCGGCGGGCTCGAGGCCCAGGCGGCCAACTTCCGCCTGGCCGACGCCATCCCGGCCAAGCCGTTCCCGGCCACGCTGGTGACGTACCTGTTCCTGCTGCCCGGCCTGGCGCTGGCCGCCGCCGCCGCCCTCGGGCTGCTCCGTCCGGCCCGGTTCCGGACCGTCGCCCTCGGCGTCGCCGCCACCGTCGGGGTGGTGCTGATCGTGGCGCCGCTGGCGTTGTCGGTCCCGAAGAAGACCCAGGCGGTCGACAACCTCACGAACGCCTTCCGCCCGGCGTTCTCCGCCGAGGGCGCCCGCACCTCCCGCGCCCACATGGACACCGTCCAGTCGATGGCCGACGAGCTCACCGGGAAGGCCCTGCCCGCCCTGGCTGCCCAGCTCAAGGTCACCCCCGACCAGCTGGCGAAGTCGCTGGCCGCCAACTTCCCGGCGGTCGCCACCGGGGTTGACCGGCTAGGCACGATCCTGCCCCGCTTCCAGGCCCTCGTGGCCGGCGTGGAGCGGAACGGGTCCAACTTCACACTGGCCGATTCGATCCCCACGGGGTCGACGCCGACGACGCTGCTCCACTGGCTGTTCGTCATCCCGGCCGGGGTGCTGGTGGCCACCGGGAGTGCCGGACTGCTGGCCGCCCGCCGTGTGCGAGCTCGACAGCCGGCAGTGGACGGCGCCCGGTTCGAGCCGGCCGCCGCCGGCCGGTGATCGCCGCCGCCCGCTACGAGCGCCTCGCCTCGTCCAGCACCTGAGCCAGGCCCCGGGCCGCGGCGTCGGCCCGGGGCCTCCACCGCTCGACCCACCGGTCGATGACCTCGGCGTTCTCCGGCCGCTCGGCGATCGCGTAGTCCGCCAGGGCGGTGCTCCAGCGCCGGCACCGGGCCGCGTCGACCTCCAGATTGGCCAGCAGGAGCCAGGTCAGATCATCGCCCTGAGCCCGGGCCGCCTCGCCGAGTTGCCCGAGGAGGACGGCGTCGAGCGCCGGTCGCAGCACGAGGTTGACGGCCACGAACGACTCACCCCAGTCGTAGGCGACGAGCGCCTCTTCCAACGCCCGCCGGGCCGGCTGCCAGGCTGGGTATGTCTCCCACCGGGCCCGGTCGGCGGTGCCGAAGCCCAGCGCCGGATGGGAGACCTGCAGCTCCCGGGTGCGGTAGGCGAGGAGGCTCGTCCGGCGGAGCATGTCGGCGGCGGCGAACGCGGCGCAGTTCGAGATGTACGACGACGGTGCCATCTGGGCGACGTAGCTGTGGCAGAGCTGGGTGGCGTGGGCCGGGCGGCGGGCGGCGGTGAAGAGATGAGCGAGGACTTCGAGCCAGCCCGGCGCCAGCCCGGCGTCGTGGCCCGCCTCCGAGTACTCCTCGAGGATTCCCCGGGCGAGGGTCTCGGCTTCGTCCTGGAGCGTCACGTAGGTGCGGTAAGTCAGCGCGTCGGGGTCGCGGAAGCCGTTCCAGTCCGGCACCCGCAGGGGCGAGCGGTCCCGGTAGGTCAGGAACCAGAGGTTGGCCGGGGCGCTGGGGTTGAGCTCGAGTGCCGCCGTCCGACCTGTGCGGAGCGTGTAGTTGGTGTCGTGGGTGACGATCTCGTACTCGCTCGGCATGCGGCCCAGCTCGCCGAAGGCGCTCCACGTCCGCCGGCGGCGCCGGGCCGGGCCGGTCACCGGTACTCCTCCGCCCACCCGTAGCCGTCGCCGTCGTCGCCCATGACGTCGGGGGTGAGCCCCATCCAGGCGACGACGCCGGCCATGTCCGGCGGCTGGACCTCCCCGGCCAGCAGCCGTTCCGTCACCGTCTTCACCCCGAAGAGATCCTTGTCTTCCCACCAGATCTGGCGGCAGGGCTTGGAGCAGAAGTGGTACGTGGACCCGCCGTGCTCCAACGGGTACGTCCGCACCTGCCACCGGCCGTCGTACGGGGACAGGGAGTAAGTGGTGATCGGAAGGTGGCAGAGGTTGCACAGCCAGGGAAGCGTCTCCGAAAACGTGGCCTCCATGCGGTCGGCGTTGACGTTGTCGATGATGACGTCCCACAGCGGGCCGTATAGCTCCTCCCAGCGGGGATAGTGGTCGGACAGCCAGGCCCGTTCGGCCCGGGACACCCCGGCCGGCGGGCGCCACCACAACGTCGGGCGCCAGAACCACGTGCCGAGATGCAGGGAGTGGTGCCAAACGTCGAGGCCTTCGAGGAACTCGTCCCAGTACCACGGCTTCCGCAGCCCGTAGTCGGCCAGGCTGCGCGTGAACTGCCCGACGATCCACTCCTCCATGAACTCCCGGTAGGACTGCCGGCGATGCTCGAGCGGCGTGTAGTAGTCCATGGCCGGGCCAGTGAGCACGGAGAAGAGCCGGGCCGACAGCCAGAACGTCTTGTCCACCGCCCACTGCGCCCGGGCGGGATCGTGCTCGAGGAGGATCTCCAGCGTCGGGCCGCCCTGCTGGGCGTGGCGGGCCTCGTCGGTCTGGATGGACGAGATCATGTTGGCGAAGTTGACGTCACCGGCGTCGAGGGCGTCGGCCGCTAGGGCGACGAACTGCAGGTTGGTGAAGCCGGTCTCGAACGTGAACGGCAGCTGGATCGCCAGATCCACCACGTTGGCCCCGGCGACCATCCCGTCGAGCACCGCCCGGGCGGCCACGACCACCCAGTCGTTGGTGTGGAACGCCTTGTGCGCCCAGTCGAACTGGGGATCGTGCGCCAAGAGCTGGTGGGCCACCGACAGCTGCACCTGGGTGTGGCGGATCTCGTCGAGGGCGCCGAGCGTCGCCATGTTGCGCCAGGCCGGGGCGAGGCCGAACCGCGCCATCCGCAGCTCGCCCAGCATGGCCATGTACTCCGCCAGGGCGACGGCACCGAAATGGGCCTTGGCGATCGCCTTCCAGCCTTCGGGCAACTGCGGGAAGACGCTGGTCCGCCCCAGGGCGGCCTTGACGGCGTAGACGCCGGCTTCCTTGTCGCGCTGGGTCGCCACGTACTCGGGGTAGGTCACCTTGTAGCCCGCGCTCCAGGCTCCCCAGGCGTGGCGCGGCACCTTGCCCGTTCCGGCCAGCCAGTCCGGGAAGACGCGGTCGTCGTCGACGTAGGTGCGCGTCCAGTCGACGTCGTCGACGAGGCCCTGCCACTCGTCCCGTTCGAGCAGTGCCATGGCGCCCCCTCAGTCGACCTCGACGGCGCCGAGTTGCTCGCGCAGTTCGGCGTCGTCCCAGTAGGCAGCGACCCGCTCGATGAGCCCGCTGTCGCCCACCCGGAACACGAACAGATGCGGGACCGAGAACCGCCGCCTCCGGTTGCCGATCGTTCCCCAGGTTCCGGACTGGGTGCCGCTGACGACGACCTCGGCGGCGACGTTGCCGTTCCCGTCGGAGACGAGCGAGGTGACGTCGTTGGTGAGATCGGCGAACGCTTCGAACAGACCGGTCCACACGGCCTTGCCGACGGTCCCGACCGTCCCCTGGCCCCGGACCACCCGCTGCCGGCCCCACCACTCCACCGGGACGTAGGAGAAGTCGGCTCCGTCGGCGCAGCAGCTGGCCATGGCCTCCACGTCGTGGTTCCGGTGGGCCTCGAAGAATCCGAGCACCGTTCCCTCCACCCGGTCCATCAGCGCACCGCCTCCCGGCGCCGGACGCCGAGCCGGCGGGAGAGCTGGTTCTGGCACCAATAGGCCCGCAGGCGACGGATCCGGCCGTCGGCCACGGCCAGGACCCAGGCCTGGCGGAGGTCCATGTGCTTGCGCTGGTTGAGGATCCCGTAGAAGTCGGCGGCCTGGCTCCCCTCGACGACGATCTCGGCGATCACGGTTCCAGCCGGTCCGGCGAAGATGTTGCGGATCCGCACGGAGAGGTCGGGGAAGGCCGAGGCCAGGTTCTCCAGGAACGCCCGTCCCTCGGTGGCGGCCCGGCCGGCCAGGCCGACGGGCGGGAACTGCACCTCGGCGGCGGGGTCGACCAGGGTCATGGCGGCGTCGAGGTCGTGGCCGTCGAGGCGCTCGAAGAACAAGCGGGCCAGCGCTTCGGGGTCGGCGAGCCGCTCTTCGCTCCGCCGGATCGGGTCGTCCCCGGCCAACGACGTCTCCCCGTAGACGCCGGAGCGCTTGAGGACGGCGTCGACGGCGGCGCTGGCCGACATCGGGTTCTGGGCGGTAATGAGGTTCCGGTCGACCACGACGTGCGGCGTCCAGGCGCCGGGGGCGGCGTCGAAGACCGCACCGGCGTTCTTCAGGGCGTCCTCCACCGTCCAGGGGACGGTCGACGGCCCGGGTGGCGTCTGCGCCGCCTCCTCGTTGGTGGGGCCGACGAGCCGGAACCCGTCGAAGAGCCAGGCGCCGTCAGGCCGGCCCCCGGCGGAGAGCAGAGCGGCGGCGCCGTGCGAGACGGTGACGATGACCCGTCCGGCGGCGTGCAGGCGGCGCAGCAGCGCTCCGACGTGGGGGTCCGAGGCGAGGTCGGTCGGCGGGCCTTGGCCGCCAGGGATGAACACGCCATCGAAATCGGCGATCTCGTCCCCGGTGAACTCGCCGAGGGAAGCCGGCTTCTGGAACGCGGGAATCGAGGCCAGGCGCTCCGCCGTTGCCGCTGCCTCCCGGGCACCGTCCCGGCGAACCTCGGCCGCCAGTCGCCGGAGTCCGTCGGCCGGAACGGCGGCGGTCACGTCGTCGGCGGCGGCGAGGACGCCGACGAAGTTGTGCCCGCCGAGCCACGCCGTGCGGGCCACCTCCTCGATCTTCCGGCGGGCGTGGTCCTCGGCCCATCCGACTCGGCGCAACTCCTCGCCGACGCGGCGGGAGGCGATGAAGTCGAGGTCGGAAAGATGCCGAAGCGTGACCCGGACGTCTTCGGGATCTTGGGCGATCGAGCGGACGATGGCCGAGAGATAGTCGGCGTCCTCGTCGGCGTGGTGGAAGACCGGCTCGAGACTGAATGGGTCGATCGTGGGCCGGTCCCCGTCGGGGGTGGCGACGACCACGTCGAGACCGGCGTTGGTGAAACGTTCGTGGGCGGCGAGCGCATCCTCAGCGAAGTAGCCGCCGTCGGCGCTGGAGACGAGCAGGACGAGGCGGGTCATGACCGCTCCATCCTGCCCCTCCCCGGCCGGGGTCGTCAGCGGCTCGTCGCCTCCGCCACGGAGAAGGGCAGGGTGTCGCGCACGCTCTCGGCGTAGCTCCCGGGCGTGACCCCGAAGTGCCGTTTGAACTCGTGGATGAAGTGGGACAGGCTCGAGTAGCCGACCGTGGCTGCCGCCTCGCTGACGCTGCGTCCCTCTTCGACGAGCAGCACCCGGGCCTCGTCGAGGCGGAGCCGCTTTACGAACTGGTAGGGGGAGACGCCCGTCACCGACTTGAACAGGTGGGCGAAGGCCGACTGGCTCATGGCCACGACCTCGGCCAGGTCCGACACGGTGAGCGGCCGGGTCAGGTCCTCCCGCACGTAGGCGATGGCCGCCGAGATCGGGTTGGTGTCGGCTTCCCGCTCGGCGGCCTCGGCCAGCAGGTGGCACTGCTCGGTCTGGAGGACCCGGTACACCATCTCCTGGAGATACATCGGGGCCAGGACCCGCCGGTCGGCCTCGGTATCGAGGGCTCGGAGGAAACGCAAGACTGCGCCCGTCAGGTTTTGGTCGAACGGCGTGACGTAGGCCGCCGGGGGAGCGGGCAACTTCCGGGAGTACACGACCGTGGACCGCTCGTGGATGTCGTTGATGACCCGGTTGACCACGGCCGCTTCGACCTGGAGCACGAACGACAGGAACGGCTTGGCGGGGGACGCCTCCAGGATCTCGGCCTGGAAGCGCATCCCCCGGGTCATGACGAAGTAGTTGAAGGGGTCGTAGAGGTAGTCGGTGCCCCCGATCCGGACGCGCTTGCGGCCCTGGACGACGACACACAGCGACAGCGACCGGACCTCGTCCCAGTGCGGCGTCTGCGGCCGGGTGAAGCGGTAGCAGGTCAACCCCCGCCATTCGGCCCGGTTGACCCCCTCCAGCGGCGTCCTCCGGGCCAGCGTGTCGGCCAACTCCCCCGCCGGGACCAGTTCGTCCAGCGGCGGTTCATAGGCCATGTCATCCCCCCGTCGTCAGCCGCTCGCTGAGTTCCACCAAGCATAAGAAAGCCGCTCGCTGAGTTCCACCAAGCATAAGAACCGCGGGACCCACGGCCTACCTGCTTCCTGCGCTCCATGTGCCCATTCCTGCAAGAACGTCCGGGCTAAGGCGTCACGGGGTCGCGGCCATCGGCGCATGTGATCGAAGGAGGGCGAGACTGACCGCTCTCAGCTCAAGGCTTGCCGCTCACCGTGATATGCGCGTCCCGAGCGACCGTCTCTGCGCAGTCGGCCGGATCGGGCTCGAGGTCCAGGTCATCCTGCTCGGTGGGGAACAGATCATCGGTGGGGAACAGGTCATCGGCTTCGTCCCGGCGTTTCATTGTGGCGTAGGCGTCGCTTCGTTCGCCGCTCCGGTGGTACGACACCCCCAGGAGCCAACGACCCGAGTCGGGTTCGCACCAGGTAGGGCCATCCAGCCCCCGGCATGGAAAGGACTGCGACGGACGGCCACAGATTCCCTCGGAAAGGTGATGCTGTGATTCGGGTCTGGAGGTTGGCGGAATTGCCGATGACCAGCTCACCGGAATTCGGATGCGGCACGCACGTAAACGCCGCCATGATTCCCATGGAAGACGGCGATCACAGGGTGAAGATCGGCGAGGCCCTGGGCCGGACGGCCGGCGAGCGCGCGTGCTGGTCGAGGCCGAGGTCGGCGAGGGCGCGGCAGGTGGGGCGCAGCTCCACGGACCGGCCGGGGCAGGCGGGGCTGCCCCAGGCGACTTCACCGGCCGCGCCGGGGTGCGGCTGGCGGCCGCTCCTTCCGAGGGGCGGGCCGAGGCAAGGCCACGCAGCCGCTCCCGTGATGGCGTCAAGGTCCCCCGATGAGAACGCCTTCTGGAAGAAGGCGAACTCGTCACGGAAGGCGGGAGACTGCCGGTAGGCGAGCCAGGCACAGGTCAGCCGCTCTCTGGGCGTGCAGTCGAGGAGACGGGCGTCCACCACGGTCCGCGATCGTCTGCGATCGTCCGCAGCGAAGGCTGAACGAGCCTTCATGGCACATTCATGGCACATCCGCTGTCGTCCGGGGGTGTCCGCAGCCGATGCCGGATGCCGTCTGACCAGCACTTTTGGTCCGCCAAGGTCCGCCGAAGTACCCCCGTAGCAGCTTCCCAAGCTGAGAACGCGAGTTCGATTCTCGTCACCCGCTCCCGTCCGTACGAATCCCGATCGCACCCACGGACTGCGAGCTGCAGATCCGCGAGCGCAACCACCTCAGCAACGACCCCAGCTGGTCGCGCAGTTGGCCGCGGTCGGACCGAAGGCGGTGAAGGGCCGGTGGGCCACCCCCCTGCCGGCGCCACCTGCCCAGCCGTTCGAGCTCGTGCTCACCGGTCCCGCCGGCGGCACGGTCTCCCGGGGCGTCGACGGCGAACACGTCGAGATCGACGCCCTCGAATTCATCCGCACCCTCTCCGGTCGCCTGCCCGGCACCGGCGTGCTGAGCCATTCGCTACCGCTCTGATGTAGGCGTAATTCCGGCATATCGGCGCGGGGATGGCGCGAAACCGGCCTTTCGGACTGCAACCGGGTGACCGTCCCGGCCGATGAGGACTTGAGTGGACAGCACCCCCACCGTCCCGTGCGCCAGGAGGACCCCATGGCCGTGATCCGTTTCGAGCAGGCGGCCGGAAGAGCCGGACGGCGCTGGGCCAGTGCCGTCCTCGCCCTCAGCGCCTTCCTTCTCATCAGCATGGGCGGCGCCATCGTGGCCGCCCCTGTCACCGTGCCGTTGCTGGTGCTGGCCCTGCACCGGGGCGCCATCGCCGGCCGGATGCGGGTGATCGCCATCATGGTCGGTGGCCTGACCCTGGCCCAGGTGGCCTGGGGCGCCACCTACATCACCCTCGAAGAGGCCCAGCCCTGGATCTGGCTCCTGCCCCTCGGGGTTGCCGCCCTGGGCATGGCCGGCATGGCCCGGGCCGGGGGAGCCGAACCCGCCACCTCCTGACAGCCTGGGTTTCCGGCCGCGTTCCTCCACTGGCGGGAAGTCCGCCTTCGTGCCGCTTGGGCGGCGTCGGCCGCCTCGCCCTCTTTGCCCAGTGGCGAAGGAAACCCTGGCGAGGAGCCGAACACTTATGCCTGAGTTGACCTCCCGCAACCAACTCAAACGTGGTGCCTTCTCCTAGCTGAAGGGTCATCCGGTGCCGGCCGGATGGCCCTTCGGCGCGCCTCCGTTCAGGCTCAGGAGGCGGTGAGCGAGGCGATACCCCAGACCATGACCACCAGGCCGAGGACGAGGAAGGTCACCGTCCGGCCGACCGGGGCCCGCTGCGGGACCCGCTTGCCCGCCGCCTCGGCCTCCCGGACGATCCTGGCGGGCGGCTCGCCCCGGACGAGGGCCAGGAGATTCCCGAGGAACAAGGCCGCCCCCAGCGCCACCAGGAGCTGGCGCAGCACCTCGTCGTAGAAGCCCACGCCCCGATGCTACCGGCGGCCCTCCTCAGCCCAGGAGAGCGGCGAGGTCGGCGTCGGACACTTGGCGCGAGACCTCGATGGCCTGCCGCTGGTCGGTGCCCTCCCGGCGCTCGATCCGGTTGAGGAGCGGGGCGCCGTCGCTGGCGGCGAAGCAGAACTCCGCCCGCTCGCCGTAGGGCGGCGAGAAGACGGCCGCCACCCGGCGCAGGGTGAAGCAGCGGGCAGCCTCACCCGCCACGTCCCGGTCGCCGCCTGCTTCCACGGCGTACCACTTGGCCGGCGGCTGGAGGACGTCGGCCAGCTCGGAGAGCTGGTCGGCCAGCACGGTCTCGAAGGAGACGGCTGGGCCTTCGGGCCCGCACCGGGTCTCGCTCTCTACGACCTCGCAGGTGACTTCCCGCCCTCCGATCCGGCCCTGGAGGCCGCCGAGCCCGGCGATCAGGTGATCGGGCGGCCGGTTGAGCTCGGTCACGTCGAGGTCGAGGTTGGACCCGTTGAGCAACCGGCGGGTGAAGTCATAGGTGATGAGCCACGTCGCCCGCCGAGACTCCTCGTAGGCGTCGAGGAACTCCTGGCGCAGGACGGGCTCGGCCACCGCCGGCGCCGTAGCGGTTGCGGCCGGGGTGGCCGTGGGCTCCGCCGGCCCCGTTCCGAGCTCGGCGACCGCCAGGGCCAAGACCGGGAAGGGCAGCAAGGCCAACAAGACGAGAACCTGCTCCCTGAACCCGAACACAACCCGAGGCTAGGGCCCGACGTCGCCAGCAGCGCGGGAGGTGTGGGTAGTTGTGCTGCTCTGAGCAGCACTTCTACTCACACCTTCGGCGCCGGCCGGGCTCAGAAGCGGAAGTGCTCCTGCCAGGCATCCATGAGCGAGGTGTCGCCCAGGATCTCGACGTCGTCGGCCGGGCCGCGGTTGTAGAGGAAGAGCTCGAGCGCTCCCGCCGGGCCCCGCACGGCGACGGGCGCCTTGGCGTGCTCCCGGCGGACCGAGACTCCCTCCGGGGTGATCTCGACCAGCCACTCGCCCGGAGTGTCCGTGGCGTGGAAGTGGAACGTGCCCTCCAGGCCGGCGCCCGCGTCGTCGTAGCTGCGGCGCAGCCCCAGGAACAACAGCACCTCGTCGATGCCGTCGGCGGCCATGGCCGGCGGCTCCACGGTGCTGGGCAGGCCGGCGGCGGACTCGGCGTCGGCCCGGTGGATGATCACCTCGTGGGCCATCCGGCGGGGCCAGAACGAGCTGTCGCCGGGCCCCCTGTCCGCCCAGTTCCAGATGGGAAGGTCAGGCCCGGCCTGCTCCAAGTGGCCGAGCAGGACCGGGACGCCGGCCTCGAACCACTCGAGCCAGTCCGTGCCCTCGGGCGGCTGGGGGACCTGGCTGCGGTCGGGCATGGCCTCGGCCCGGAGCTCGAAGAGCATGGTCACCCAGCGGTGCACGCCCGACACGTGCTCGACGAGGTTCGTGACCGTCCACTCCGGACAGGTGGGCACCCGGGCGTCGTATCCGGCCCGCCGGACGGCGGCGGCGAACTGCTCCGAGTTGGCGGCGATGACCTCGAGGTAGTCCTTCTTCTCCATGGCCGTGTCCCCCCGCCCAGTCACCCACAACTTGATCGTGGACCGGGGAGATTACCGCCCGACCCCGGCAGGACAGGCCTGCGGCCCGCCCCCGGAGTCGCAGAAACGTCAGGCGTCGAGGGGAGAGACGGCGCCGCCTCCGCCCCGGGCCAGGCTGTCGAAGCGGGTGAGGTCCTCGTTGAACGCCAGCTTCACCTTGCCCGTGGGCCCGTTCCGGTGCTTGGCCACGATGATCTCGGCCGTGCCCTTCTCCGTGGACTCGACGTTGTAGGACTCGTCCCGGTAGATGAAGCACACGACGTCCGCGTCCTGTTCTATTGACCCACTTTCCCTCAGGTCGGCGAGCATCGGCCGCTTGTCCTGGCGGTACTCGAGGGACCGGTTGAGCTGGGAGAGGGCCACGACCGGGGTCTCCAGGTCGCGGGCCAGGATCTTGAGTCCCCGGGACAGCTCGGACACCTCCACCTGCCGGTTCTCGGCCCGGCGGCTGGAGCTCATGAGCTGGAGGTAGTCGACCACAACCAGGCCGAGGTCGCCGTGGAGCGCCTTGAGCCGCCGGGTCCTCGCCCGCATATCCATGACGGTCAGGTGCGGGTTGTCGTCGATGTAGAACGGGGCCTCGGCCAGGCGCCCCACGGCGTGGCTCACCTTCGTCCAGTCGCTCTCCCTGATCTTGCCCGTCCGCAGCAGCCGGGCGTTCACCCCCGCCTCGGAGCCGAGGATCCGCTGGGTCAGCTCCAGGTAGCCCATCTCCATGGAGAAGAACAGCACCGGCCGGCGCGTCTCCAGGGCCACGTGGGCACCCACCCCGAGGGCGAAGCTGGTCTTGCCCTGGCCGGGGCGGGCCGCCACCACGATCAGGGCCGACGGCTGCAGGCCCAGGAGCATGTCGTCGAGGTCGTAGAAGCCGGTGGGCACACCGGTGATCTGCGTGCCGTCGCTCTCGAAGAGCCGCTCCAGCTGGTCGAGGCTCTCCTGGATGGCGTCGTAGAGCGGCGTCAGCGTGGTGGCGATCCGCCGGTTGGCGACGTCGAAGACGAGTGTCTCGGCCCGGTCGAGCGTGTTGGTCACGTCGTCGGGCATCTCGTAGCCCATCTCGGAGATCTCGCCCGCCACGCCGATCAGGCGTCGCAGCAGGGCGTGCTCCTCGACGATGCGGGCGTAGTGGCCGGCGTTGGCGGCCGCCGGCGTGGCCGCCTGGATGCGCAGGATGCTGGCCTTGCCCCCCACCGCGTCGAGCATGTCCGCCCGCCGGAGCTCCTCGGCCACGGTGACCGGGTCCACCGGCTGGGCCGCGGTGTAGAGCGACTGGATGGCCTCGAAGAGGTGGCCGTGGGCCGGCTTGTAGAAGTCCTCGGAGCGGACGGGCGCCTCCAGGGCGGCGGCAATGGCGTCCTTGGACAGCAGCATGGCGCCGAGCAGCGACTCCTCGGCCTCCAGGTTGTGGGGCGGGACTCGCCCCCCTCCGCCGCGCTGGCGGACCTCGCTGATCGACTGCACCACCCGCCGGCCTCCCTGGTCTCGAGCCGGGCAATGGTCGCGTCCTCCCCCTGTGGGGAGGAAGAGGGATAAGCCTGTGGATTGGAGGGGCACTTATCCCCAACCCCAGCCTTCGACCAAACGTATGTTCGTATATTCGCCCGCGCGTCGCCGGCCGTCAAGGGCCGGCGGGCGTTATTGGGCGACGACCTCGACCGTGATGGCGGCCGGGACGTCGGGATGGAGGCGCACCGGCACCTCATGCACCCCGAGCGTCTTGATCGGCTCGTCGAGGTGCAGCTTCCGGCGGTCGAGGTCGATACCGGCCTGGGCCTCGAGTGCCTCGGCCACGTCGGTGGTGGTGACCGAGCCGAAGAGACGGCCCCCCTCGCCGGCCCGGGCGATGATCTCGATTCGCCGGGCTGCGAGGAGGCGGGCCGTCGCTTCCGCGCCTTCCCGCTCCTTCGTGTCGCGCACCTGCCGGGACCGGCGCATGGCATCGGACTGCCGGGCCGACCCCTTGGTGGCGTTCATGGCCAGTCCCTTGGGGACGAGGTAGTTACGGGCGTACCCGTCGGCCACCTCGACCAGGTCACCCTTGCGACCCAGGTTGGCCACGTCGGAACGGAGGACGATCTTCACCGCTGTCTCACTCCCTAGAAGGGCTCGTCGCCGAAATCGTCATAGGCAGGTGCCGGCTCGTTCTGGACGGGACGGCCGTAGCCGCTCCCCGCTGCGTCGCCGCCGGTGCCGCCTTCGCGGCGCTGGGTTCTCTCCACCTGAGCCGTGGCCCAGCGCAGGCTGGGTCCCACCTCGTCGGCGATGATCTCCACGACGCTGCGCTTGACGGTGTTGTCGTTGTCCTTGGTCTCGTAGCTGCGCTGCTCCAGGCGGCCCGTGACGATGACCCGGGCCCCCTTCTTCAGCGACGACGCCGCGTTCTCTGCCATGTCCTGCCAGCAGACGACGTCGAAGAAACTGACCCTCTCTTCCCACTCGCCCGTCGATTTGTTCTGCCAGCGACGGTTGACGGCCACACCGAGGCGGGCCTGGGCCTGTCCGTTGGGCGTGAACCGCAGCTCCGGGTCCCGGGTGACATTCCCCACGATGGTGATGCTGTTGCCTGACATGTCCTCGCTTTTCTCCTTGTCAGACCTCCGCCGCCGGGGACGCAGCCGCCGACCTCGCCTTGATCGCGGCGTCGGGGATGCGCACCACCTTGTGGCGGACGACTTCATCGGCCAGGGAGACCGTCCGGTGCAGTTCCTCCATCACCTCGGGTTCGGCAACCGCCTCGAGGAGCAGGTAGTACCCCTCCCAGCGGTGATTCACCTCGTAGGCGAAGCGGCGCCTGCCCCAACGATCGACGCGACCGGGGGTTCCCCCGCGTGTGCGGATGAACTCGGCGAAGCGATCGACCGCAGCCCGGATCGTCTCCTCTTCCAGGCTCGCATCGAAGATGATCATGACCTCGTACGGCCTCATCGACCGTCACACCTCCTGTGGTCCGCAGGTGGACCTGCGGGCTCCCCGGTCAGGGAGCAGGATCGGCGGGTGGGGAAGTTGGGATGCCGACTTAGCGGCATCACCCCCGAGCCGAGGCAGGTTAGCAGTCTCGATGCAGCCCATCGCCTCGACGATACCGGCGGGGTGTGTCAGTAACCCGGGGGACCGCGCGGGCTCAATCGGCCGGCCGCCACCCCCAGGCGGCGACCAGCAGCGGGTACTGGAAGGTGAAGCCCGGGGTCTCGCTCAGGGCGAGCATGCGGTCGAGCTCGGCGCCGGTGATCCCGCCCCGGGCCACGAGGGGATCCCGGATGCTTTCGAAGTTGAGGGGCCACCACGCCGCGGCCGCGGTTCCCGGCAGGCCGATGAGGGTCCGGCCCTCGGCCCCGACCCGCTCCAGGCCGGCCTCGCTGAGCGCACCGGGCAGGCGCCGACCGAACCACGGCGTGTAACCGTTGGCCTCCATGTGCTCCCGGAGCGACCGGCAGGCCCGGTCGAAGAGCTCCTCGTCGGGCCCCGGCGGGGTCACGAGCGAGCACCAGTCGAAGTCCTCCAGCATCAGCACACCCCCGGGGGCGAGCGCCGTCACCAGCCGCTTGAGGGCGAGGTCACGGTCGGGCAGGTGCTCGAGCAGGAGCCGGGCGTGGATCAGGTCGAAGGTGTCGGCCTCGAGCTCGTCGGCCACGACGTCGTGGGTGAGGACCTCGGCGCAGCTGTACTCGCCGGGCAGGGAATCGATGAAGCCCGTCTTCAGGTCGGTGGCCACCACCCGGCCAGCGGGACCGACCCGCTCGCACAGCCAGCGGGCGATCGACCCCGCCCCGGCGCCCACCTCCAGGCAGCGCCACCCGACCCCGACCCCGACGGCATCCAGGTGCCGGGTCGTACCGGGGTCGAAGGCGGCCTCCAGAGCCGCCAGCCGGGCCCGCTCGCCCTCCCAGGAATGGTCGAAGACGTATCGCCCCAACGCGCTCACATGGGGCAGGAAGCCATGTAGGGGCCGTCCGGCAGCTGCCCCTTGGCTACCTCGATCGCGGTACGGAACGGCCCCCTCGAGCGGTAGAGCGGGCAGGCGCTCTCCGCGTCGGGGCACGGTTCCATGTCAACGGCATCGACCCTCATCCCGGCGTCGTCGTAGAAGCCGATGGTGAGGGCGAACTTCACACCCGACATGGTGAACGCCCGCTGGTCGGACGAGAACTTGTAGGGGAAGATCATCCCGTCGTACTCACCCAGGCTGTCCCGGTTCCGGAGGCCCTGGCGCTTCTGCTCGGGGGTGTCGGCCACCTGGACGCGGAGACAGCGCACGCCGACGGCGATCTCGCGCTCCTCCCAGGTGATCTCCTGGGCGTCGGCCGGGCTGGCCCCACTGAGCAGCGGGCGGTCGGCGAGCATGAGCATGACCAGCGCCACCCCGACGATGGCGCCGGCGAGCACGACCCACCGCCGGCCAGAACGGTCATCCACCGGTCGCTCCATACCCTCAACGGTACCTTCGGACACCGGGGTTGTTTAGGCAGGGCAGGCTCCGCCGAGCGCCCCGTCGGGCAGTTGACCCACGCCGACCTGGAGCGCGGTCCGGAACGGCCCCTTCGTGGAGCCGACCGTCGGACAGCCGGTGGACCCTTCGGGACAGGGCTGCATGTCCTGGGCGTCGACCCGGGTGCCGGCGTCGTCGTAGAAGCCGATGGTGAGGGGGATCTGGAGGTCGTCGGACGTGAACGCCCGGTCGCCCATGGCCTCGAACTCGAAGAGCATCCCGTTGAAGATGCCCAGGCTGTCGCGGTTCTTGAGGCCCAGCGCCTTCTGCTCGTTCGAGGCCGCCACCTGCACCCGCAAGCAACGGTCACCGATCATGATCCGGCGCTCCTCGAAGGTGATCCCGGGCCCGGTGGCCTCCGTGGCGCCGTCGGCGAAGCTCGGATCGGCCGGTCGGTTCGCGCCCAGGGCCAGCACCAGGAGGACGACGCCCACGACCATCAACCCGACGAACCACGGCTGGAACACCTTCGTGAGACCCACGGCGAGGTCGCGGGTCCGGACCTGGGGCTCCTCCGCCGGTCCGCCGGGGATGCTCACGCGCTGCCCGCCCGGGACAGCCCCGTCACCGCCCCGGCCTCCTCGGGAGCGGGGGTGACGGAGTCGGTGATGTGGTAGCTCTCGGTGTCGGAGGGGAACCGGCCGGCCCGGACGTCCTCGGCGAAGCGGGCGATGGCGGCGGTGCCGTCGTTCGCCAGGGAGGCGTAGGGGCGGACGAACTTGGGCACCCGGCCGTGCGTCAGCCCGAGCACGTCATGGAAGACGAGCACCTGGCCGTCGCACGACAGGCCGGCGCCGATGCCGATCGTCGGCACCGACACCTCTTCGGTGACCATGGAGGCGACGGCGTCGGGCACACATTCCAACACGATCGAGAAGCATCCCACGTCTGCCAGCGCGACGGCGTCATCCACCAGGTCCCGGGCGGCGTCGAACTCCTTGGCCTGCACCTTGTAGCCCCCGAGGGCGTGGACGGACTGCGGGGTGAGCCCCAGGTGGCCCATCACCGGGATCTCGGCGTCGAGGATGGCGGTGATGGCCGACAGCCGCTTGCGACCGCCTTCCAGCTTCACCGCGCCGGCACCGGCCCGGACCAGGGCGGCGGCGTTGCGCACGGTCTCCTCCCGGGAGACGTGGAAGCTCATCCACGGCATGTCCGCCACCACCAGCGCCTCCGGGCGGGCGCGGGCCACGGCGGCGGTGTGATGGACCATGTCGTCGATGGTGACCGACAGGGTGTCCTCGTAGCCGAGGACGACCATCCCGACGCTGTCGCCCACGAGGATCACGTCGACCCCCGCTTCGTCGACGATACGGGCCGAGGGCGCGTCGTAGGCGGTCACCACCACGAGGCGCGAACCATCACCTTTGCGGGCGCGGATGGCAGGGGCAGCTGTGGCCATCGGAACCTCCACCGTCCGGGGCTCACACGGCTCCCGGCAGCAACTCGGAGTGTACCGCCGGCCCCCACTAACCTCGCATCGGATGGAGCGCGCCTGCGAGAACTGCGGCACCCCGGACGACGAGCTGGCTCTGGTCCGCCGGGTCTACATGGATCCGGCGCAGCCGGGCCGGGTGGACCGGGTGGAGGACGCCGCCGAGCTGTGGTGCCTGTCCTGCACCTCCCAGTACCCGCACCAACTCTCCGAGAGCTGAGTGAGGGCGGGCCGACCCGCTCTCAGCCGGCGTGGCGGCGGCCGAGGAGGTAGCTGCGGGTGAGGTGGTTCCAGGCGCACTCGACGCACACCTCGACCACGTAGCAGGCGAACTCGTCGCAGTCGCGCCCGAGGCGCTCGAGCTCACTGGCGCTGGTGATGCAGCGGCCGTTGGCTGCCTTGAGTGCGTCGCCGTAGACGTAGGAGACCAGGCGGAGCCGGGCCTTCTCGCAGATGGGGCATTCCTGGGCGCTCTCCTCGCCGACGTTGCGGGCGGCGCGGATGAGCTCGGGATGGGCGTCGCAGACGTCGAGTCGGGTCAGCTTGCCCCGCCGCCAGTCCCGCAGGACGGCCCGGCGGGCAAGCCGGTAGTCGATCTGTCGACGCATCAAAACGAGTGTACCGACGGGATGGGGACGACAGTGATTGACACTTAGGCCGGACCGGGTAACGTTTCCCGATATATCGGGTCGATATATCGAGGCGACACTAACGGGACGTGGGGATGCTGGAACTGGCCATCCTGGGATTGCTGAAGGAGCTGCCGCTCCACGGCTATGAGCTGAAGAAGCGGCTCAACGACAGCCTGGGCCATCTCTTCGGCGTGTCCTACGGGTCGCTCTACCCCGCGCTCGCCCGCCTCGAGAAGGCCGGCGCCATCGAGGCCGTCGAGCCGCCGGTCGCCACCGCCACCATCCCCGCCACCGGGTCGATCTCCGGGGAGGCGGCTGCCGCCCGCCTGCGGCGGCCCCTGCGCCGCACCGGGAGGACCCGCAAGGCCTACCGGATCGCCTCGCGGGGCCAGACCCTGCTCACCGAGCTCCTCTCGGCCGATGCGTCCCCCGGAGCCGACGAGGACCGCGCCTTCGTCCTCAAGCTCGCCTTCTTCCGCCACCTGGACCCCGATGCCCGCCTGCATCTCCTGCGCCGGCGCCGGGAGTCCCTCGCCGCCCAGCTGGAACGGGGTCGGGAGACCCTGGCCGCCATCGCCGCCGGCCGGGCTCCGCGCCCTGATCGCTACAACTGTTCGCTCCTCGAGCATGAAACCCGCAGCGCCGAGCGCGACCTCGAGTGGGTCGATTCCCTGATCGCCGAAGAACTGCAAGGAGGAACCACGTGACACCCCGTACCCCGGTCCGCGTCGCCATCGCCGGCGTGGGCAACTGCGCCAGCAGCCTGGTCCAGGGCATCGAGTACTACCGCGGGGCCGACCCCGAGGAGACCGTGCCCGGGCTCATGCACGTGAACCTGGGGGGGTACCACGTGGGTGACGTCGAGTTCGTCACCGCCTTCGATGTGGACGCGACCAAGGTGGGCGAGGATCTCGGCAAGGCGGTCTTCCGGGGCCAGAACAACACGATCCGCTTCGCCGAGGTGCCGGACCTGGGCCTCTCCGTGCTCCGGGGACCGATGCTCGACGGGTGGGGGACGTACTACCGCCAGACCTGTGAGGAGTCGCCGGCGGCGCCGGTGAACGTGGCCGAGGAGCTGCGCCGGTCGGGCGCCGAGGTCCTGGTGTCCTACCTCCCGGTGGGTTCGGAGGCGGCCCAGCGTCACTACGCCGAGGCCTGCCTCGAGGCGGGCGTGGCCTTCATCAACTGCATCCCCGTGTTCATCGCCTCCGACCCGGTCTGGGCCGCCCGCTTCACCGAGGCCGGCGTGCCCATCATCGGCGACGACATCAAGAGCCAGGTGGGGGCGACCATCGTCCACCGGATCCTGGCCCGCCTCTTCGAGGACCGGGGCCTGGTGCTCGACCGCACCTACCAGCTCAACGTCGGCGGCAACATGGACTTCAAGAACATGCTCGAGCGCGAGCGCCTCGAGTCGAAGAAGGTGTCGAAGACCCAGGCCGTGACCAGCCAGCTGGGCAACGGCATCGAAGCCGACGACGTCCACATCGGACCCTCCGACCACGTCGCCTGGCTGCACGACCGGAAGTGGGCCTACATCCGCCTCGAGGGCCGGAACTTCGGGGACGTGCCCCTCAACATCGAGATGAAGCTCGAGGTGTGGGACTCGCCCAACTCGGCCGGCGTGGTCATCGACGCCGTGCGGTGCGCCCGCATCGCCCTCGACCGCGGGATCGGCGGACCCCTCCTCGGGCCCTCGGCCTACTTCATGAAGTCGCCGCCGGTGCAGTACACCGACGAGGAGGCCAGGAACATGGTCGACGCCTTCGCCGCCGGCGACGCCAAGCCGGCAGAAACGGTGGACCTGCGGGAGGCGTAGCCTGTCGGGCCGTGGTTGCTCGGCGAATCGGACGGGCGATGCTCTGGGGTGTGGTGGCCGGAGGGGGACTGGTCGCCGGCCTGGCGGCGGGGTCGACGCTGGCCTCCACCCCGACCGACGGACAGATGCTCACCCAGCTGGGCGGTGGCGCCGGAGGCGTCGCCGCCCTGCTCGGTCTGGTGCTCCCGATGAGGCCGCGACGTCGCCCCTGAGACCCCCGGGCGGAGCGGCTAAGTTCCGTCCATGAGCAACGTCGAGACGTGGGACCGGGCCGCCGGTCGCTACCAGGAGGAGTTCGATCCGCCCGATGGCACCGTCCATTACGGCCCCGGCGTCCCCGGCGACGCCGAGCTGCGGATCGTGCCCGGCCACCTGGGCGGGAAGCGGGTCCTGGAGCTCGGCTGCGGGGCCGGCCAGGCGGCCGTCGCCTTCGCCCGCATGGGCGCCCGGACCATCGCCGTCGACGCCTCGGCGGAGATGCTGGCCGCCGCCCGGCGCCGGGCGGACTGGGCCAC
>JBOGFO010000629.1:0-3344 GCA_050743445.1 Acidimicrobiia bacterium | reverse complement strand
GCCGGGCCCGGCCGTGCCCGCGTCAATGATCCTGCGTCTGCCCGACGCCCTGCGGGCGGCCCAGCTCATCTTCGAGCAGACCGGCGGCCTCCACGCCGCCGGCACCTTCGACCGCCAGGGCCGGGTGGTCGCCGTGCGGGAGGACGTGGGCCGCCACAACGCCCTCGACAAGCTCGTGGGCCGGGCGCTCCTGGCCGGCGAGCTGCCCGTCTCCGATCAGGTCCTCATGCTGTCCGGACGGGTCAGTTTCGAGCTCGTGCAGAAGGCGGCGGTGGCCGGCCTGCCGGTGGTGTGCGCCGTGTCCGCTCCGTCCAGCCTGGCCGTGGACACCGCCGACGCCTTGGGGATCGCCGTGGTCGGCTTCGTCCGGGGGGCGGGGTTGAACGTCTACACCCACCCCGAGCGGGTCGACCTCGAGGCCTGAGCCAAGAAGGCCCTCAGCCGCCCTCGGCGCTCAGGACGCAGAACTCGTTGCCCTCGGGGTCGGCGAGAACGTCCCACGAGACGTCGTCACCCTGACCGACGCCGGCCCGGGTCGCGCCCAGGGCCAGGAGGCGCTCGACCTCCTGGTCCTGGTCGTCGGGGCGGAGGTCGAGATGGAGGCGGTTCTTCACCACCTTGTCGTCCGGCACCACCAGGAGATCGAGGCGCAGGCATCCCGTCCTCCTCAGCGCACCGCGGCGCACACCGCCGAGACCTCGAAGTCGGTCTCCGGGGGCTCTTCGGGCTCCTGCCGGCCGGGGAGGCCCGGGGTGGGCGACGACGACGTCGATTCGGGATGGCGGACGAAGGTCGCCGTCCACGCCGACGGTCCGGCCGGGTCGCTGGCCACGATGGCGTAGTTGCGGGCCCCCTCGTCGAGCACCCGGCCGCCTCCGCCCATGACCAGCTTGCCGTCCGAGCACCGGGCGATCCCGTCCGCCGCCTCGCCACTGGCGGAGAAGGTGGCGCGGACGATCTCGTAGTCGGTTCTGGGCGGCGTGCTCGGCGCCGCCGCCCCGGCGCTCACCGCCACGCCGGCGAGCAGGCCTGCGAAGAGCCCCATGGCGATCCCCAGGGACGAGCCGATGCGCAGCGGCATGACGGCTCTCCTTTCCTCCAACTCCGCACCCGCCTCCCGGACGCGGCCCTTCCCACGCCCCGAAGGGTATGCGAGGCGGACCTGGCGCGGGCGGTGTTATAGCTTCCGGAAGCCATGTCCGGCCTACGAGAACGGAGCTCGCCGTGAGTGCCTCCGACCGATTGCTCGAGAACGCCCAGCGTTTCGCCGAGGCGTTCGACGAGGAGTCGGTGGCGAAGCGCCCGGCGCCGCAGGTGGCGGTGGTGGCGTGCATGGACGCCCGGCTCAGCCCCAACCGGCTCCTCGGCCTGCGGGAGGGCGATGCCCATGTGATCCGCAACGCCGGGGGTGTGGTGACCGAGGACGTGATCCGTTCCCTCACGATCTCCCAGCGGCTGCTCGGCACCCGGGAGGTCATCCTCATCCATCACAGCGAGTGCGGCATGTTGACCTTCACCGACGACCAGGTGAAGGAGCAGATCCTGGAAGACACGGGGCTGCGGCCGACCTTCGCCCTGGAGGCGTTCCCCGACGTCGACGAGGACGTGCGCCAGTCCATCCGGCGCATCCAGGCCAGTCCCTTCATCCCCGTCAAGGACTCCATCCGGGGCTTCGTCTACGAGGTCGACAAGGGCACCCTGCGGGAAGTGACCTGACGGACGCGCCTCCCCTGAGGTACAACCGGGCGGTAGCTGCGAGCGTGGCGGAACTGGAAGACGCGCCGGGTTTAGGTCCCGCGGAACACCGTGTTGCCCCGTATCGTTCCGTCCCGCTCAGTGCCGCTGACCTGCGGTTTTATTCGCGTTACGTCCATGTAGTTCCGTCTGGTCCGGGCCAGTCCGGCGCAGTTGGTTTGCAAATGGTTTGCAGCGGCGGCCCCGCTGGACGGAGTTGGCGGGCGGAAGACGGCAACTGCAGCCGGCAGCTCGGGCCGCTCGGAAGCGGACGCCGGGAGGCTACGGGGCCAACCCCATGAGGCATCCCTCAGACCCGGCCCATCCCGTCCCCGCCGGCCCCGTCGCCGGCCGGGTCGAAGATCGCGGGAGTCGGAAGACCCACCGCGAGCACTTCCTGAGGGCTACTCCGGCGCGTCGAGGATGTCGGCTACGGCGAGGCGGACGTTGGCATAGGGAACCGGGAGTTCGCCGTCGTTGGGTACGTGATCCCGTCGCCGGTAACCCGCTTCAAAGGGGTCGGTGAAGACCTCGGCTCCTCCCCGATGCAGGACCCAGTAGACGGGATAGCCGGCGGCTCCGTAAACCTTGGACTTCACTTCGGTATCTACGAAGAGCGAGGTGTCGGAGATCTCCACGACCAGGGCGACGTCCGCCGGGCTCCAGCGGGCCAGCCGGCCGGTCTCACCGAGCCGGGAGACGGGTTCGGCGCCCCGGCGCATAACCCAGGCGTCAGGATCGGGCAGCGAGCCCACGGCGGGGAGTGTGGCCAGCGTGACCTGCCATCCGTCCTCAGGAAGGGCGCGGATGAGCCTGGCCGCCACGATGCCGTGCCAGGGACCGATGGACACGGGCCATACCTCCCCCTGGACCATTTCCACCCGCTGGTCCCCGAAGACCCCGGCCTCCCACGCCCGGATGAAGGCCTCTTCGCTCCACGACCAGGTCTCGGCTTTGACCACGACCCCCAGAATAGGAAATGTGCCGATCAGGCGTACTCCGGCTCGTGTCCGGGCCTCCACTTGATGTTGCAGGACCACCATGCTGAGTGGGTGCTGCGCTGTACGCCCAATCCGCTGACCTGCGAAAAGACACCGGCGAAATTCCACTCGGTGACGTTCCGTAGTGCCCAGTCCGTGGCATCCGTGACCAGACCGTGACCAGAAACAGCCGCGGACGCAGTCCGGTTGCTGGCCGAAAGGGTAAGCAGCCCTGACAGCATTTGTGCCAGCGCGGTCGGCAGTCTCTGGCGCCGCGGCAGTGGCGTCGTCGCAGGATTCGAACCTGCGTACACGGCTCCGGAGGCCGATTCAGGCCGTCCGGCGGACATGCCGGAACCCAGCAAAAGTGTCGCTGAACAGTGGAAACACCTTTCTGTAATTTTCCACGGCCTTGCGTCGGTTTCCGATGCGCCGCGGCCTGGCCGCGGCCCGGCGGCTGCGGCGACCTTCACGCCGGGTGACGGGAGACAGGGCCGCAGGTTGTGCCGTCGCCATGCAGCAGGCCACCGACCGCCAGACCCGCTCGGCGGAGTCGCCGGTGGCCATCCGCGTCGGGCTCTCGACCGGCGAGGTGACCTTCGAGGGCGGGGACATCTTCGGCACCGCCGT
>JBOGFO010000628.1:0-3780 GCA_050743445.1 Acidimicrobiia bacterium | reverse complement strand
TCTCGGCGTCGGGGCCGTCGGCGTCCGCCACGCGCTCCTGCATCTGCTCGCAGGCGGCCAGCGCCTCCTGGCGCACCGGGGCGCTGTCGAGCGACTTGGGGTCGTCCCGGCTCTCGAACACATAGGGCCCGATCGACCACGCCGCCCCGATGAGCAACGTGCCCGCCACCCCGGCGATCAGTCCCTTCTTCGAAGCCATGTCCCTCAGGATGCCCGACGCCGGGGTCCGAACAGCAACTAACGTCCGCTGATCATGACGACCCGATGGTGGTCGGCGGCGTTGGCCACGGTGCTCGTGGCGGGGGGCTGCGGCGGTGACGGGGGCGACAGCGGCGCCTCGGCCGACGAACCCACCATCGCGGTGGGCGCCGCCCTGTCGCTCAGCGGGAAGCTGGCCCGGGAGGGTGTGCTCACCCAGGAGGGCTACCAGTACTGCGAAGAGGTGGTGAACACCAAGGGCGGCGTGAAGGTGGGCGAGGAGGCGCACCAGCTTCGCATCAGCTATCAGGACGACCAGTCGATCCCCGACACCGCCGCCCAGCTGGTCGACGGGTTCAACGACCGGGAGCTGAAGCTCCTGCTCGGCCCGTACGGGTCCGCCTCCACCGAAGCGGCGGCGGCGGTGGTGGAGCGCAACGGCCAGGTCATGGTCGAAGGGGCGGGCGCCGACAACAAGATCTTCGCCCAGGGCTACCGCAACCTCTTCGCCGTCCTTTCGCCCGCCACCACCTACCTGACCTCCATCGTGCGGGCGGTTGTCGAGCTGGCCCAGCCCAAGCCGGCCACCGTGGCCATCGTCTTCGCCGACGACGGCTTCTCCCGCACGGGAGCGGAGGCGGGCCGGGACGAGGCCGAGCGCCAGGGGATGCAGGTGGTGGCCTTCGAGGCCGTCCCCAACGGCACCAGCGACGTCTCGGCCGCCCTGGTCAAGATCAAGCCCAAGGCCCCTGATCTCATCCTCATGGCGGCCCACCTGGTCGAGGGTGTCGCCCTCATCCGCCAGGCCAGGGAGCTGGGCGTCAATCCCGGCGGCGGCTTCGGAGAGACGGTCGCCCCGCCCACCCCCGACTTCGTCTCCACCCTCGGAGCGGCGGCGGAGGGCGTGCTGGGATCCTCGCAGTGGACCGTGGAGACGGAGGGCGCCGAGGCCCGCTTCGGCACCGCCGCCGACTACGCCGCCGGGCTCAAGACCCGTTTCGGGCACGAGCCCGAGTATCACAACGCCGAGGCGACGGCCGCCTGCCTGGCCCTCGTCCTCGCCATCGAGGAGGCCGACTCGACCGACCCGGCCGAGGTCCGCGACGCCCTCGCCGGTCTCGACGTCGAGACCTTCTTCGGCCGGATCACCTTCGACGACGAGGGCAAGAACGCCGACAAGCCGATGTCCGTCATCCAGATCCAGGACGGCAAGGCGGTGACGGTGTGGCCCCGGGCGGAGGGTACGGCCCCGCTGCGCTGGCCGGCCGGCGTTCCCTCCTGACGAGGGCCCATGGCCCGATTCCTCCAGGCGACGGTCCTCGGCCTCCTCCAGGGTGGCCTCTACGGCCTGGTCGGCGTGGGGTTCTCGCTGGTGTGGGGCGTCACCAACGTGGTGAACGTCGCCCACGGCGCCTTCGTGGTGGTGGGGGCGTACATCGCCTGGGAGCTCCAGTCCACCTTCGGGGTCGACCCGCTGCTCGGCATGGTGGTGTCCGCCGCCTCGCTCTTCGCCGCCGGGTACGCCCTCCAGCGGGGGCTGGTGAACCTGGTGGTCAACGCCCCCATCTGGATGACCCTGCTCCTCACCTTCGGCCTCGAGCTGGCCATCGTGAACGGGCTCGTCTACGCCCTGTCCGGCGACCTGCGGGCCATCCCCACCTCCTGGGCCCGCGACGGCTTCGACCTGGGCGGTGTGCGGGTGCCCTACGGCCGCCTGGCCGGCTTCGTCCTGGCGGTGGCCGTCACCGCCCTCCTGGCCGCTGTCCTCGGCCGGACCCGGACGGGGCGGGCCATCCGGGCCACGGGGATGGACCGGACCACGGCCCGGCTCATGGGCATCCCCGTCCGGCACACCTACGCCCTCACCTTCGCCATCGGCGCCGCCCTCGCCGGCCTGGCCGGGGCGGTGGTGGGGGCGGTGGGCACGTTCGCCCCCGCCGACGCCGGCGGCTTCACGCTGCGCAGCTTCGTGGTAGCCGTCCTCGGCGGCTTGGGGAACATGTGGGGGGCGCTGGCCGGCGGGGTCCTCCTCGGGGTGGTCGAGGCGCTGGGCGGCCAGTACCTGTCGGGGTCGCTCATCAACGCCATCGCCTTCGCCGTCCTGGTGGCCGTCCTCATCGTCCGGCCCCAGGGCCTGCTGGGCCGGCCCTTCTACGAGGCCCGCCTCGAGGTGGACGGGTGAGCCCGGCCCGGGCCCTCGGCGTCGCCGCGGTGCTGGCCGCCGCCGCCCTGGCCGCCGTCGCGCCCGCTCTCGTCGCCCCCAGCACCCAGCGGACGCTGGGCGCCGTGTTCATGTTCGCCACCCTGGCCCAGGCCTGGAACCTGATCGGAGGGATGGCGGGCTACCCCAGTTTCGGTCAGGTCGTGTTCTTCGGCCTGGGGGGCTACACGGTGGCGGTGCTCATGGCCAAGGCGGGATGGGCGTTCTGGCCCGCCCTGCCGGTGGCCGTGGCCCTGGGCGCCGCCTTCGCCGTGGCCATCGGCGTTCCCGTCCTGCGCCTGCGGGGCCACTACTTCGCCATCGCCACCCTCGGGATCGCCGAAGGCACCCGCGAGGTGGTGATCAACCTCCCCCGGCTGACCGGCGGCGGGGCGGGCATCACGGTGCCCGCCGTCGGCGCCCGGGCCACGACCACCCACCTCGGCAACGACGGGTTCTACTGGTGCTTCCTCGTCCTGGCGGTCATCGCCACCATCACCGTCGGGATGGTGGTCCGGAGCCGGTTCGGCTTCTCGCTGCGGGCCATCCACCAGGACGAGGCCGGGGCCGGGGCGCTCGGCATCGACACCACCCGGGTCAAGGTGGCCGCCTTCGCCATCTCCGGGGCCCTCACCGCCGCCGCCGGGGCCATCTACGCCTTCCAGCAGGTGACCATCTACCCCGACCGGCTCTTCTCGGTGGAGATCACCGTCCTGGCCGTGGCCATGGCCGTGGTCGGCGGGGCGGGGACCGTGGCCGGGCCCCTCCTCGGCGCCGGCGCCCTCCAGTTGCTCTCCGAGTACCTCCGCCAGCGCTACCTCGGCCTGCACCTGGCCGTCTTCGGGGCGGTGCTGATCGCCAGCGTCGTCTTCGTCCCCCAGGGCCTGGTCAGCTTCACCCTCCGGTCGCTGTCGCAGCGCCGCCTGGCCCTGCTCGACAACGTCCGCCGGCACCGGGTGTGATGGCCGGCCCCGGCTGCCTCCTCGAGGTCCAGGGACTGTCCCGGCGCTTCGGGGGCCTGCGGGCGGTGGAGGACGTGTCCCTGCGGGTCGAGGCGGGCACCATCGTCGGGCTCATCGGCCCCAACGGGGCGGGCAAGACCACCCTGGTGAACCTGGTCAGCGGCCACGACCGTCCGAGTGCCGGGCGGGTGCTGGTCGACGGCGCCGACCTGACCGGGTCGAGGCCCTGGCACTACGCCCGGGCCGGCGTGGCCCGCAGCTTCCAGGTGGCGAAGCCGTTCCGGGACATGACCGTGCGGGACAACGTGGCCGTGGGGGCCATGCAAGGGACGCAACCGACCCGCTCGGTGACCGCCGCCCTGGCCCACGCCGACGGGGTGCTGGAACGGGTCGGGCTCGGCGCCCGGGCCCGGGCCCGCC
>JBOGFO010000627.1:0-2937 GCA_050743445.1 Acidimicrobiia bacterium | reverse complement strand
GCCGGGGCCTCGACGTCAACGGCCTGCTGGTGGCGGGCGCCGCCGAAGCCGCCGCGCCCCCCACCCCTGAGCCGGTGGCCGACGAAGTCAGCGTGGTGGACATCCCGGACGTGGCCTCGGTCTCCCTGGCCCGGGGCGAGGCGGCCCCCGCCTGGAGCAACGACACGTGCGACGCCGGCCGTCCGCTGAGCTTCGGATCCGGTCGGGCGCTCGGCGTGGTCCTGCCCGTGGCCGCCGCCGACGTGGCCCACTCCACCTCCACCACCGAGTTGCGGGCGGCGGGCGACACCTTCTCGGTGGTGGCCGAGGCCCGCCAGGGCGCCGGCACCATCCGCCTCCTGCCCGGCACACCCGAGGAGACGACCATCGAAGTGCTGGGCGACACGGTGCTGCGGGCCCGGGCCGACGGGAATCCGGGTGGCGCCGCGCTCGAATACGCCGCCGTCGGGGCGGACCCCGCGGCGCCGTTCATCCGTATCACCAGGGGGACGGAAGTCGTCCAGCTCACCAGCCAGGAGGTGTTCAGCGGCGGTGTGGTGGTGGCGCAAACCCCGGTGATGGACGTGCGCGTCGGTGAGCTGCCCCGGGGCTTCGACACCGCCGGCGGTGCCCCACCTTTCGTGGGGGCCGACGGGACCGCGGCGTCGGCCGTCGCCGACCTCGTCCGCGTGCAGCTCCTGACCGGCGGTCCTGGCGAAGTGCTCGACATTCGCATCGGGCACCTGGAGGCCGAGGTCAACGTGCCCGCCGGCGGCGTGCGCTGCCCCGTCCCGGTGTCGAACATGGCCGACGAGGCGGGGACCGCGTCGGTTCTCAGCGCCCCTTCACACCGACCGGTGCGGAAGTGGGGGAGCGGCGCCGGTCAGGACTTGCTGATCTGCAGTCGTCCGGTAGCCAGCCGTCGGTCAGCGGCACCGCCACCACCCGGCTTCGTTTCACTGTCCGCGGTCTGACAACTGTCGGGGTCTCCATCAGCAACGTCGCCGTGGCCCTCACGACCGGGCGGCGCGCTCGACACCACGCGGCCTGAAAGGTAGACGGCGGGTATCAGCACCGTGAGTTCTTCGTTCGCGTTATCCCCTGCGAACAGGCCGGCCGTGATCTTTCCTTTTTGACGAATGGTGACCGAGCCGTTCGCCATGGCGACTTCCCTCGTGTACTCCCACGTACTGACTTGCCCGTTGTTCCAAACGATGTCTTCCGTGCCCGTGGTCGTGGTCACATTCGGGCTGCACGAGTCCGTCGGAAAATAATGGAGATGCCTTCTCCCAGACTTCAGGGTGGAGTCGGTGGATGTGCAGGGGTCGTATTTGTCGACAACCGTCGTCACGGATTGTCCCTCGGCCTCCGCCGGCCCAGGCGACAAGGAAGCGTCGACGTTGCTGGTGCAATCCACATCCATGGCCGCGTCAGACGCAGCGGACGCCCACGGACAGCCGAGCAATGTCAGGGCCGCGACCAGAACACCCACTCGACGCATCCGCACGTCCTCCTCCGTCGTCTGGTCGGGCCCAGCCGTCGCCCGCCGTCTCCATTCCTACGGAGCCCTGACGGGGCATGGATGAGTGCTGCCGACACCACCCAGGTCCGCACTTCATGCGGGCACGGTGAGGTCCCTGAGTCGCACGGCGATCTCTTCCACTGCCGGGTGCCCGCCGGCGACTTCCATGACGAGTTCGTAGACGTCGTCGTTGGACGCCCCGGTGATCGTCACGCCGTTGAGTTCGAGGAACACGGCCGTGGCGAGCCAGCCCAGCCGCTTGGTTCGGGCCGCGTGGGTCGAGGAGGAGCTACGCATCGAGGCGCCGGCGCGGTGCCGATCGGCTATCGACCGGCTGGCCCCCTACATGAGGGGTGAGCTGTCAGCGCGAGAGCAGATCATGGTCAAGGGGCACTTCGCCACCTGCGAAGTCTGCGCCGCGCGCCGCCGGGAGCTGGCAGACCCACAGGCCAGATTGGAAGACGCCCTTCTGCCCGTGCGGCATCTCGGTCTCGAGACCGCTGACCGTTGGCTCGCCCTCACCCACCTCCGAACCGGTTCCGGAACAGGACGCGACGTGCAGCCGGCACAGGCCGGGGAGGCGCCACGGATACCGGGAACAGACTCCGTGCGACGGATCTGGCTCGACCCGCTCGCCTCGAGCACCCCTGCCGCCCGGCGCTTCGCGGCGTGGGCGCTGGTGAACTGGGGTGCCACCGAGATGCTCGACGTCGTCCAGTTGCTGACCAGCGAGTTGGTGACCAACGCGGTGGTCCACGTCCGCTCACCGCTCGAGTTGGTCCTCGATCGTCGCCCCGACACGCTGCACGTCGAAGTCCGCGGGGCCGCCACCCGCGGCGCCGACTCGATGCTGAACGCCGTCGCGGACCCCAGGCACTGCCTCCTGCTCCTGGAGGCGATGGCCGACGCCTGGGGCGCGGAGGATGAGGATGCCAACGAGGTGGTCTGGTTCGAGATCGCGAATTCAGTGCCTGTTGGCGCCGGGTCATGAGCGGGAGCCGACGATGGCCTCGCCCGACTTGATCAGTCTTCGATCTCCTCGGGAACGGTCCGGCTCTCAGTCGCTGTCTCAAGAATTTGGACGTCGGCAGGATGGTCAGGGTCTCCAGCCGAAGCCACGATCTCAGCGACCTGCGCCAGCGTGAGATGAAGAGCGTTGACGTCGTTCCTGAGCTGGTCGGCATCTTGGCCGCGGCCTTCGTCCTCCGCCCGCTTCTGTTGTTCCACCAGCTCGATGATCTGGAGCTCCAAACCGGCGACGCTTTCTCTCACCAAGCCTTCGTCAATATCGCTCTCGTCCATGAGTGACTTGTACCCTCGGCGCGGCCGAAGATGCCCGAGTCACTCAAGTCCCGGCGTCGCCGTCCCGCCGAGGATCACTCGCAACCGGCCTCAGTGCGCCGCTGTCTCTCCCACGTAGAACTCGGTGATGGGCT
>JBOGFO010000626.1:0-2409 GCA_050743445.1 Acidimicrobiia bacterium | reverse complement strand
CAACTGGCGCTACGTGGCCGACGAGCTGCGCTACCTCCTGGCCGACTCCGACGCCAAGGCCGTCGTCTACGACGCCCCCAGTGGGTGTCGCTGGCCACCCTCTTCGGTGGGGGCACGGTGGTCCTCGACCCCGAGATGCGCCTCGACGCCCGGCGCCTGGCCCGGCTGCCGGCCGCCGAGCGGATCACCGTGACCCTAGAGGAGGGACCTGCCGTTGCTGCTCTGCTCCCAGCCGGGGTGCTCCGGCGGGGGAAGGGCGTCGAGCCATGTCTCCGCCCGGGCCCGCCACGCCGGGGTGAGGCGGGCACGGCTGGCGGCCAGGATGCGCCACGCCTCGAAGTACTGGTCGCCGAGGCGCGGGACCTCCTCGGCGAACACACGGACATCGTCGGGCTGCGGGTCTGCGCGTCATGGCTGGAGTGTGCGGCACCGGCAGGGACCCTCAGAGGTCGCGCTGGCGTGTGCACCCCTGGGGCCCCTCCCCGGTCCCGATGGCCATGCCAGGCTGGCTCCGTGCCCGGGACCACCAGGGGCCACGGCCGCGCCGGCGTCGAGCAGCGCACAGTTGCAAATAGATGAGATGGCAACGGTTCGTCAGCTGCCATGCAGCCGGGCGGCGCCCAGATGGGTCAGTCGGTCTGCTTCGGGTGGCGGAGAGCCACCTTCGTGACCCACACGACGCGCTCGTCCTTGTCCGGGCAGTACCAGACTCTTCCCGCTCCGGTGATCTCGTGCTGCCATTGCGGCAACACCTCTCCCCCGACCCGCTGTGTGGCAAGGGGGCCGGCGAGAGGGCCGGTGCGTCGGGGGTTGCGGCTGCGGTCGAGGGGCCGGTCCCGCAGCCGACGACGTTCCTCGGCCATGAGCTCCGGCTCCCGCTCGACGGCATCGGCCCATTCCCGATGCGCCCGGGCGGAGGCGGGCCGGATCTCCCACGGTCTGTCCGGACGCGCCAGGGCCCGCGGCTTGGGAGGAGCAGGCACCGCCTAGAGCGCTACGTCGGAGAGGGGAGAGTCGGACGGCTCGAGCAGGTCGGCGCGAAGCGCTTCGTCGGCCCAGGTTTCCGCGGTCACCCGCCAATCCTCGATCAGGTCTCGCACCGGGCCCGTCGGCCCGCCGGAGAGCGCCACGAGCAACGGGCCGCCCAGCTGGGCGGCGAAGTCGCGCTGGTCGTCGAGGTTGAACACCGCCACCCACCCGAACCCGCCGTAGGTGGCTACGTCTGCGCCAGAGACGGCCACCGCCCGCAGTAGTCGGAGGTAGTCCGCCGCCAAGTCGGCGAGCTCGTCGCGGCGAGCGGCCTCTTCGGCTGGGACGAGGAGGAGAGCGACCCCGTCCTTGTCCCGGATGAGGGCGCCGCCGGCCCGTCCGGAGTCGAGGACTTCACGGCTCCGTCGAGCCACGTCGGTCGCCTGGTAGGTCTTCGTCGTGTCGCCGCGCATCGCCCCTCCTCGATGTACGATTCTACGCACGATTGTGCGCAGTGTCAACGGTGGCGCACCCCATGCGCAGGGCCTTCGAACCGGTGACGGTGAAGGTCGAGGCCAACAAGGGCGAGGCCACCACCCGGGTGGAGACCCCCGCCGGCGAGGTGAACCTGCGCTTCGAGGGCGTGACCCAGAACGGATCCCTCACCGCCTCGTGCCGCGACGGCGCCTGGGACGCCGGGGACCACGAGCTGCTCGACACCGGGATCAGCCTCACCGCCACCGGCCTGCGGTTCTCGGCCGTGACCATCTGCCTGCCCTACACCCCGGCGCAGGCCGCGGCCCGCTTCGGGGACCTCGACGTGAACTCCCGCCTCGACGTCGTCCAGCTGCCCGCCGGCGCGGCCCTGGCGAGCGGCCACGACGCCGACGCGCACGTGGTCTGTGGCCGGGCGACGTCGCTCACCGACGTCGCCGTGGGGGTCGTGGTCCCCTCGGGCGGGACCACGTTCGACCCCACCGCCGACCCTGACCCCTCCCGCTACCGGCTGGTGGCCAGCGACGGCGGCATCTTCACCTATGGCGACGCCGGGTTCTCCGGCTCCACCGGCGCCGTGAAGCTCAACCGGCCCATCGTCGCCATGGCCCCCACCCCCACGGGCAAGGGCTACTGGCTCGTCGCCTCCGACGGCGGGATCTTCGCCTTCGGCGACGCCCCCTTCCTGGGCTCGGCCGGGGCGCTCCCGCTGGTCCAGCCCGTGGTGGCCATCACCACGCTCTGATCCGTCGATAGGCGGGCCGACGGGCCCGCTTGGCCCGCGCCCGGGCCGCCGGCCGACAATGGCGGGCCATGGAGCGGAACTTCGCCGACGTGTTCGAGGTGGCGGCCGATGCCGTGCCCGACCGGGAGGCCGTCATCAGCGGCGACCGGCGGCTCACCTTCGCCGAGCTCGAAGCGCGGGCCAACCGGTTGGCCCACCAC
>JBOGFO010000625.1:0-2477 GCA_050743445.1 Acidimicrobiia bacterium | reverse complement strand
CCTCGGTCCTGGTCCATCCCGTGGCCGGCGTGCTCATCGCCGCCCTGCTGGTGCGGACGGTCCTGGCCCGCCGCCGGTCCGGGCCCGTCGTCTCGGTGCTGGGGCCGGTGGGCGTGATCAGCTTCAGCCTCTACCTGTGGCACTACCCGGTGCTCCGCTACGGCGTCGACCTGTTCGGTCTCGACCAGCCCGGCCGGCCGGCACTGGCGGTCGTCGCCGGGCTGGCCGTGCTCGTGCTGGTGAGCGGTGCCCTGGCGGCCGCCTCCTACCGGCTGGTGGAGCGGCCGTTCCTGGAACGCAAGCCGCCGCGGACGCCCGACCCCGTCCCCGCCAGGTTGGGAACCCGGCCCGAATGGGTACAAGTGCCCCAGCCTCTGTCGGCACGGGCCCGGTAACCCCCAACGGTAACTCCGGGCCCGTTCCGCGCCCGGGCTCAGATCAGTCAGCCCTGAGCCGGGACAGCCTCAGATCACGCCTTCCTCCCGCCAGGCCGCGATCTCGGCGGCGGAGTGGCCGAGGCGGCCGTAGACCTCCTCGTTGTCCTGGCCGAGGTCGCGGCCGAGCTCGCGCACCGAGCCCGGCGATGACGTGAGGTGGGGGACGACGCCGGGGACGGCCACCGGACCGAGCCGGGGATGGGGCCGTTGGATGATGGTCTCCCGGTGCCGGTACTGGGGGTCCTCCATGATGTCGGCCATCGAGTAGACGGGGGCGATGGCGGCGTGGAACGCCTCGAAGGCGGCCACCACGTCGGCGCTGGTGTGCTTCCCCACCCAGGCGCTGATGGCGTCGTCGAGGATGTCCTGGTGCTCGAGGCGCCCCGTGCTGGTGGCGAACCACGGCTCGGCCACCAGGTCTTCCCGGCCGACCAGGCGCATGACCCGCTCGGCGATCGACTGGGAGCTGGCCGATAGGCCGAACCAGCGCCCGTCTGCCGCCTGGAAGCTGTTGCGGGGCGCGGTGAACGGGGCCCGGTTGCCCGTCCGCTCCTGGACGATGCCGAGCTGGTCGTAGAGCGTGGCCTGGGCGCCCAGGATGAAGAACAGCGGCTCGTAGATGGACAGGTCGACGACCTGTCCGGCGCCGGCGGCGTCGCGGTGGCGGAGGGCGGCGAGCGTGGCGAAGGCTCCGACGCAGCCGGCGATGCCGTCGGCCAGGGCGAAGGGCGGCAGGGTCGGCGGGCCGTCCGGGTAGCCGTTGAGGTGGGCGAAGCCGCTCATGGCTTCGGCGAGGGTGCCGAAGCCGGGCCGGCCCGAGTAGGGGCCGTCCTGGCCGAAGCCGCTCACCCGCACCATGACCAGGCCCGGGTTGTCGGCCGAGAGCGTCTCCCAGCCGAGGTTCCAGCGTTCCATGGTGCCGGGCCGGAAGTTCTCGATCACGACGTCGGCGCTGGCCGCGAGCTCCCGGAACAGGGTCTGGCCGGTGGGGCGGGACAGGTCGAGGGTCACGCAGGCCTTGTTGCGGTTGATGAAGAGCCAGAACAGGGAGACCCCGTCCTTCTCCCACCCGAGGTGGCGGAGGGAATCGCCCCCGGGATGCTCCACCTTGGTGACGTCGGCGCCGAAGTCGCCCAGGAACGTGCCGATCATCGGACCGGCGAACAGCGTGGCGGCATCGACGACAGTCAGATCCTCAAGCGGCGGCACGGCCCCGTCTTAGCAGGGTGATGAGCGCGGACACGGTGTCGTCGCCCCACTCGTGGACGTCCTCCCACCAGGCGTCGTGCCAGAGCCAGCCCTCGGCCTCGGCCGCCTTGCGCTTGGCCCGGTCCCGCCGGCGGTCGGAGGGAGCCGAGTGATGTCGCCGGCCGTGGGTCTCGTACGTGACCATGTTCTCCGGCCACGCGAAGTCGAGCCGGAACGCCCCGCCGGCGATGGGATGCTGGCGCACTGGTTCGGGCAGCCCGTGGCGGCGGATGAGGGCGGCGAAGTCGTCCTCCAGGATGCTCTCGGTGGGAGCCGCCAGGCGGTCGAGGATCTCGGTGAGGACCAAAACGGCCTGACGGAACCGCGGTCCCGACCGGCTGAGGGTTGATCGCACCGCTTCGGGGCGAACCAACCGCCGGTAGAGGGCGTCGTTGAGAGTCCGTTCCACGGCGTCGGGATGATGGCGCGCGAGGTCCAGCAGCGTCCTCGCCGGTGTCGTGATGGGGATGTTCCAGCGGATGGTGACGTCCCGCGCGTCGAGCTCCCGGTAGCGGTGGATCGTGACCTCGCCGAGGTCGATGCGCCGATGGGACGTGATGCTGATCTCGATCGCCCCCGGATCGAAGCTTCGCAGCCGGTACAGGGATGCGGCGCAGGTGTGGGAGGCGTAGCCGTCCACGGCGAGGCAGGCCGCCATGACCTGCTGCTCGAACGAGGGCCGGACCGAGGTGGGTCGGTAGACACCTCGATGGGGGGCGACCCAGAGGCCGGAGGCCAGCCGGTGACTGATCTGGCGGGGGGAGAGCCCGGCGGCGAGGGCCTGGGAGCGGG
>JBOGFO010000624.1:0-7011 GCA_050743445.1 Acidimicrobiia bacterium | reverse complement strand
CACCAGCAGCACGCCGGCCAGCATCCCGGCCGCGAGCCAGGCCAGCGCCATGGTGCGCACCGCCTCCGGCGCCGCCACGCCCGAACCCACCAGCCGCAGCGGCCCCACCCGGTTGTCGTCGGTGCCCCGCTTGCCGTCCGAGTAGTCGTTGGCGTAGTTGACGCCGACCTGCAGGGCGAGGGCGACGATCAGCGCGGCGCCCGCCCGCCACCAGACCAGCGGGCCCTCGGCGGCGGCGACGGCCGTGCCCACCAGCACCGGTGAGACCGAGGCCGGGAGCGTGCGGAGCCGGGCGCCGGCCACCCAGGGATTCACGCGCTCGGCCTCATCTCCCTAGGGGCGCTTGGGAAACTGCCCGAAGTCGGGCGGGCGCTTCTCCACGTAGGCGTTGCGGCCCTCCTGGGCCTCTTCGCTCATGTAGTAGAGCAGCGTGGCGTCGCCGGCCAGCTGCTGGATCCCGGCCAGGCCGTCGGTGTCGGCGTTGAACGACGCCTTGAGCAACCGCAACGCCAGCGGGCTCTTGGCCAGCATCTTGCGGCACCAGGCCACCGTCTCCGCCTCGAGCCGGTCCAAGGGCACGACCTTGTTGACCAGCCCCATGCGCTCGGCCTCTTCGGCGTCGTACTGCTCGCACAGGTACCAGATCTCCCGGGCCTTCTTGTGGCCCACCATCCGGGCCAGGAGGCCGGCGCCGTAGCCGCCGTCGAAGGAGCCGACCTTGGGGCCGGTCTGGCCGAAGCGGGCGTTGTCGGCGCAGATGGTGAGGTCGCACACCACGTGGAGGACGTGGCCGCCGCCGATGGCGTAGCCCGCCACCATGGCCACCACCGGCTTGGGCAGGCGCCGGATCTGGACCTGGAGGTCGAGCACGTTGAGGCGCCCCACGCCGTCGTCGCCGACGTAGCCGTCGTGGCCCCGGATGCGCTGGTCGCCGCCCGAGCAGAAGGCGTCCGGCCCTTCGCCGGTGAGGATGATCACTCCGACGGTGCTGTCGTTGCGGGCCCGCTCGAAGGCCTCGGACAGCTCGAAGAGCGTCTGGGGCCGGAAGGCGTTGCGGACCTCGGGCCGGTTGATGGTGATCTTGGCGATCCCCTCGGCCGTCTCGTAGCGGATGTCGGTGTAGTCGCCGTCCGGCTTCCAGTCGGGCAGCGCGGCGGTGCCAACGTGATCAACCATGAGTGTCATCACTCCCAGAGTGGTTACTTCCAGCAAACACGGTAGTCCCCGAGGTGCGGGTCGCCCGGCGTCGGAGCTTCAAAAACCAGGCCACGGAGCCCGGACGTCGCTCCTGGTTGACCAGATTGCCCATTCCGATGGCGGAAACACGACAGAACGCCCAACCCAGTCGTGATAGCTTCCCCGGAGGAGGACGATATGGCCGGGGTTCCGATCGGGCACGAAGATGGGCGCCGTGGCGCCGGCGCAGCCATCTTCGCCGCGATCGTCCTCATCCCGGCCAGCTGGCTCCTGGCGACCGGCGGCGGGGATGGGACCCGGTGGCCCGGGTTCGCTCCACCGGTCGCGATCAGCCTCCATGACGACGCCGCCGATGTCGCCGTCGAGGATGTCGACGGGAACGGACGGGCCGACCTGGTCACAGCCAACCCGGAGGCCGGGAACGTCTCCGTGCTGCTCAGCGAGGGAGACAGGCGGTTTGGGGCCGAGGACCGCTACGGCTCGGCTGGTCCCGCGGAAGTGGTCATCGTCGATCTCGACGGCGACGGCGACGCCGAGGGGGTGACCACCGGTTCGGGCGACAGCGTGCTGACCGTCCTGCCCGCCCGCAAGGACCCCTCGGGAGCCTTCGCCCCCTCCCGATCGAGCCGCCTTCCCGGCCTGGCCACCGCCGTGTCCGCCGGCGACCCTGGACCGTGACGGGGACATGGACCTCGTCTGTTCCATCGAGCACTCGACCTGGGCGGCCGTGCTCCTCAACGATGGCGAGGGTGGGCTCTCGGACCCGGAGATCGTCGAGCTCGGGACCCGCCCGATCGACCTCGTGAGTGTCGACCTGGACGGCGTCAACGGCCCCGATCTCGTGTCCGCATCCTTGTTCGAGCAGTCGGTTGCGGTGTTGCTCAATGACGGGTCCGGCGAATTCGGGGCGCCCCGGTTCTTCACCACCGGCGGACACCCACGGGCGCTCACCACCGGCGACCTCGACACCGACGGCGACCTCGACCTCGCCAGTGTCGGCGAAGACGATTCCTCGATCGTCCTGTTGATCAACCGGTACCGCTCCTGACGGACGGCGCGAGGGAGGGAAGCGCCATGGCGTTCGTACCGGCCAAGTACTTCAGGACGGCCGACAACCGGGAAGTCCGCCTGGTCGTCATCCACAGCGCCGAGACGCCGGAAAAGCCGCAGAGTGCCGAGGATCTCGCCAACTACTTTCACGACCCCGCTGACGATCGAGAGGTCTCGGCCCACTACGTCGTCGACGAGGACTCGATCGTCCAATGTGTACGGCTCGAGGACGTCGCCTTTCACGTCGGGGCCGCCGTGAACCCGTACAGCATCGGAATCGAGCACGCCGGTTACGCCGCTCAGTCTGTCGACGAGTGGGTCGACGACTACTCGAAAGCGATGCTGGAGCGCTCCGCGCAGCTGGTCGCGGGCCTCTGTCTCGAGTTCGATCTTCCCGTGGCATTCGTCGATTCCGCCGGGATCGACGCCCGCCGGCGCGGGGTCACCACACACGTCGAGGTAACCAACTCCGAGAAGGGAGGTACGAACCACACCGATCCAGGGCCCGACTTTCCCGCGCCGGTACTCCATGGAACGGGTGCGGTACTACTGGAATCTCGTGGGCGGCCCCTAGGTCCGAGACCTGACAGGCGCATAACTGTCCCACCTGTCGTTTATGATCTCTTTGTACGAACGTCTGTTCGCTCCGAGATGAACACCGAGACGAAGGGAGATCGTCGTGACCTGGATCCTGGCCGGAGCCACCGTGATGCTCTTGAGTGCCATCGCCGTGTCCTACCGGCGTGCGGACCGCGACCGGTGCCGGGCCACCCACCCCACCGCGCTCCGGCTCGCCTACCCGCTGCCCATCGCCGCCAACGGCGACACCCCCGTCGGGGCCGCCTCCGGCGTGCGCCGCCGGGAACGCCACCTGGTGGCCGTCCCCTCCGCCATCGACGACGTCAGCTGCCGGCGATGACCCGGGCCCGCCCCGCCACCGCCATCTGGCCCGTCGCCTCGGCCGAGCGCTGGGCGGCGCCGGCCAGCTGGCGGGCCCGGCCGGCATCGTCGGGCTCGCCCCGGGTCCGGAGCATCTCGGCCCATCCCAGCATCGTCCGGGCGCCCCAGATGGGCGAGCCCATCCGCTCGCACAGCTCGCTGGACGCGGCGAAGTGGCCCTCGGCGTCGCCGAACGAACCCAGGGCCGCGCTCAGGCGGCCGAGGGCGAGGTCGACGGGCCCGAACGAGCCGGGGCCGTCACCCCAGGCGCTGCGACCGGCGTAGGGCAGGAGCCGCCGGTAGAGCACGGCGGCGTTGTCCCGGTCGTCGAGGTCGACGGCCAGGCCACCCAGCACCACCATGGGGGCCAGCCAGGCCGCCCCCCGGAGCACGAGGGCGAAGTCGTCCCCGGCCAGCAGCTCGAACTGGTCCCGGGCGTCGGCCGGGCGACCCTGCTCCACGAGGGTGCGGGCCAGCAGGGCCCGCCACGACGTCAGCCCGGGCTGCGTCTCGACCAGCTGGGCCAGGGCGGCCTCGGCGGCGTCGAAGCGTCCCTGCTCCGATCCGATCAGGTAGAGCTGGCAGCCGAACACCCCCTCCACGCCCGAGGCCGCCACACCCCCCTCCTGGCCCATGATCCGGGCCGTGCCGGCCAGGGTCTCGGCGTCCTCCAGACGCCCGGCGAGGAGCACGTGGGCCGCCTGGCGAAAGGCGACGTGCCAGCGGAACACGGGGTGGCGCAGCTCGTTGGCGACCCGCTCGGCCGCGTCGAGGGCGGCCCGGGCGCCGGAGACGTCACCCTGCTCGATCAGGTCCTCATGGCGGAACAGGTGGCCCAGGAACACCGCCTCGGCGTCGCCCAGGTCCTCCCCCAGCACAATCAGCTCGCCCGCCACCTCCAGGCGCTCCTCGAGGTTGTCGGGATCGAAGGCGGCGTGATGGTGCGTCCCCAGCACCCGGGCCAGGGTCGCCCGGTCACCGAGCCGGCGGGCCATGTCCAGCGAGTCGCGACTGAGCCCACCCCGACGCTCGTGCTGGCGGGTCCAGGTCAGCTCCACCGCCAGCACGCCGAGGAGTCGGGCCCGCAGCACGGAGTCCTCCTTGCCCAGCCCGGCCAGCGCCTCCTCCACCTGGGCCACGATGTCCTCCCGCACCGCGCCGGTCGTGCTCACATGGCCCATGACATTGCGGGCCAGGGCTACCTCGGCCAGCCGGCGGGGATCGCCCAGGGCCCGGGCGGTCTCCGCGGCGGCGGCGAAGGCGGTGCGCCGGCGCTTGTCGCCGGCCCGGGTCAGGGCGTCCCCCAGCCCGATCTGGAGCTCGCAGCGCAGGACCTCGTCCGGCCGGTGCTCGAGCTCGAGGCTGGCCAGCGCCCGTTCGTAGTAGGAGGCGGCCTCCTCGAAGGCCAGCCCCTCCCGGGCCCGGTCCCCGGCCCGGCGGGCGTAGTCGACCGCCCGCACGATCTCGCCCAGGCCGGCGGCCTCGCTGAAGTGGTGGGCGAGCTCGGTGATGTGGGCGTCGGCGTCCGGCCGGGATTCGATGACCTCACCGATGCGGAGGTGCAGGCGCAGGCGCCGGGTGCCCGGGATCTCCTCGTAGAGGGCGGAGCGCACCAGGGCGTGGGCGAAGGCGTAGTGCTCCGCCCGCCCGCTGGTGGCCGCCACCAGCCGGGCCTCCTCCGCCTCCTCCAGCGAATCCAACACCACGTCCCGGGTGAGGTCGCCGGCGGCGGCCAGCAGGCCGACGTCGAACTCCCGGCCGATGACGGCGGCCAGGGACAGGACGTCGTTGGCCGCCGGGCGGAGGCGGGCCAGGCGCCGCCCGACGACTTCCCGGACCCCTTCAGGGATGCCGAGCTCGGAGAGGGGCCGCGACACCTTCCACCGGGGCTCCTCCCGGATCACCGCCCCCGTCTCGGCCAGGTGCCGGAGCAGCTCGCCCACGAAGAAGGGGTTGCCTTCGGTCTCGCTGTGGACGGCGTGGGCGAAGGCCAGGTCTTCGGCGTCGAGCGGATGGCCGGTGGCCGCCTCGATCAGGGCGGTGGTCTCGCCCTCGTCCAGGCCCTTGAGCGACAGGCGCTCGATGTCGGGCTCCCGGCGCAGGTCGGCCAGGGTCTGGGCCAGGGGGGAGCTCCGGGTCACGTCCGAGTCGCGGAAGGTGGCGACCACGGTGAGCCGGTGGCCCTCGCCGGCCCGTAGCAGATGGCGCAGGAGCAGGAGGGTGGGCTTCCCCGCCCACTGGAGATCGTCGAGGAGCAGGAGCACGGGGGTCGAGCGGGCGATGCCCCCGATGAAGTCCCGCACCGCCTCCAGCAGCCGGTAGCGCTCGGTCTCGGGTTCGGCCCGGAAGGGCTCGTCGAGTCCGGGCACCCGGGCCGGCAGTCCGGGGACGAGCCGGGCCACCTCGCCGCCCAGGGGACCGAGCTGATCGACCAGGTCGGCAGCCGGGCAGGCGGCCACGTAGCGCCCGAGGGCCTCGGCGAAGGGCTGGTAGGGAACCCCCGGCTCCTCTTCGCAGCGGCCGTAGAGGACGACGGCTCCCTGGGGGTGCACCGACAGCGCCATCTCGGCCATGAGCCGGGTCTTGCCGATACCTGGCTCGCCGCCCACCAGCACCGCCGTCCTCCCGCCGGTGAGCGCCCTCCCCCACGCCCCCAGGAGGCGGTCCAGCTCGGCCCGGCGGCCGACGAAGCGGAACGTGGCCGCGGCCCGCTCGATCGACGCCGGCAGGGGGAGGAACAGTCCGGCCTCCGGCGCCCACTCGACCTCGGACGCCTCGACCGGGGCGGGCAGGCCCTTCAGCTCCATCATCCCGATGCCCGAGAAGCGATAGCCCGCCTGGGCGCCGACGAGGAGGCGCACCACCTGGCTGACCAGGATCTGCCCACCGTTGGCGGACTGGCACAGGCGGGCCGCCTCCACCACCGGGGCACCGAAGCAGTCCCCGGCCTCGACGCTGACATCGCCCGAGCTGATGCCGAGGCGGGAATCGAGACGGGAGTCCTCTGCCACCGAGCGGTTGTGGCGGTCGAAGGCCCGTTGGATGGCCACCGCGGCATCGACGGCGTCGGCGGCGCCGGAGAAGGTCGCCATGATCCCATCGCCCAGGCCCTTGACGACCCGGCCCTGATGGAACGACACCGCCTCGGCCAGCAGCCGGTCGTGGGTGCGGCGGAGGCTGGCGGCCGCCCCGTCGCTCAGCCGGGACCAGCGCTCGGTCGACGCCACCAGATCGGTGAAGAGCACGGTGGCGGTCGAACGCCCCCCGGCCGAAGGCGACGCCGGACCCGGCCAGTCCCCTCCTGCTCCCGTCACGGGCGCAATCGTAGGCGGCGGCCCCGGATCAGGACGGTCCGCCAACCGGCAGCTCGGCCGCCCGACGCAGGTGCTCGACCAGGTCGGGGAGCCGGGCGTGGGCGTTGAGCCCGCTGGTGGACGGCATCACGTAGGCGGGGACGCCGGCGAAGCCGCCGGGTTGCTCGCCGGGTCGGGCCCGGCGGTCCACGGCCGCCCGCCAGCCGGTCAGGCCCACGAACACGACGGCGCCCGGACGGAGCCACCCGACCAGGTGGCGCAGACGTTTGATGCCCGCCCCGTATTCCGACCGGTCGAGCTGGTCGGCGCGGGGCGTGGCCCGCTTCACCACATCGGTCATGCCGACGCCGTCCACCGTGAGGGCGTGGAACGGCTGGCGGGCCCGGGTGACGATCCCGGCCGCCAGCGCCGCCGGCCAGAAGCGGTTGGTGGGACCGGCGTAGCCGTAGCCGGCGTCGGCCGCCACCAGCGACGGGTTGAGGCCGCACACCAGCAGGCGCATGTCCGGGCC
>JBOGFO010000623.1:0-5509 GCA_050743445.1 Acidimicrobiia bacterium | reverse complement strand
CTCCTCTACGTCGGCGGGACCTTCGCCCGCCTGGCCGGCGCGGCCCTGCCCGGGCTCGGCGCGGTCGACCCGGCCGGGGCGGTGTCGTCGGCCTGGGTCCCGGACAGCGGGGGGGAGGTGGAGGCGTTGACCGTCTCGGGGTCGCTCGTCCTGGCCGGCGGCCGGTTCGGCGAGGTCGTGGAGCGGCCCCAGGCCTACCTGGCCGCGCTCTCGGTGTCCGACGGCACCCTCGACACCAGCTTTCCCACCCAGCCGGACGGCCCGGTCCGGGCCCTCGCCCTCTCCGCGGACGGCAGCCGCCTGTACCTGGGCGGCGACTTCGGAACGGTGGCCGGCACCCCCCGGCCGAGCGTGGCCCTGATCGACGCCGCCACCGGGGCCATCGACCCGGACTTCGTGCCCGCCATCCCCAACGGCCCGGTGCGGGCCCTGGCCCTGTCGCCCGACGGAAAGCGGCTCTACATCGGCGGCGCCTTCGACTCCGTGGCCACCCCCAACGGTGACGTGCCCCGCCCCGCCCACCTGGCCGCCCTCGACGCCGCCACCGGCGCCCTCGTCCCCGAGTGGTCGCCCCCGCCCGACCGGGGCGGGGCCTTCACCGGACAGACCGGCCGCCCCACCCAGGGGGTGGTGGCCGTGGTCAACGCCCTCGCCGCGTCCTCCGACGGCGCCCGGGTCTACGCCGGCGGCAACTTCATCGACGTGGGCGGCCGGGCGGGGCTGGTGGCGCTGACCGCCACCGACGGGACCCTCAATCCCTGGCAGCCGGAGATGGAGCGGCCGATCAACTCCATCTTCGAGTCGCTCGCCGACGGGCGGACCTTCTACGTCGCCACCGGCGGCTTCGGCGGCGAGGTCCAGACCTTCGACCCGTCCGGGAACGAGGAACCGGTGTGGCAGCGTCACTTCGACGGTGACGCCACCGCCGTCGTCGCCTCCGCCGCCACCGTGTACGTGGGCGGTCACTACGACTACGTCTGCGACGACTGCGGCTCGATGGGCGGCCCGGGCGACGACTTCCGCCGCCACATGGCCGCCTTTGATGCCGCCACCGGTGCCCTCGATCCCTGGGCACCGGTGGCCAACACCAAGACGGGTCCCTACTGCGCCGCCCTGGGTGCGTCGCACCTCTACATCGGCGGCGAGTTCACCCGGATCAACGATCTCCCCCAGCCCGGGCTGGCCCAGTTCGCGGGCACGCCCTAGGCCGGGGGAGACGGCTTACCGGCGGCCGGCCCGTCGCAGGACGGTCCCCAGTCCGGCGCAGGCCACGCCGAGCCCGGCCAGGACCATGGTGAACGGTGCTCCGGTCCGCGGCAGCGACGAGTCGGTCGGGCTGGTGGTGGTGGCGGCCACCTCGGTCAGCTGCCCCCGCATCGCACCCGCCTGGTAGGACGCCGTGTGGATGTTGACGTAGTAGCCGGCCGGGTTCGCCGTCACCGCCGACACCTTGGCCGCGTCCGAGGTGACGCAGTTCTTGAGGCCGTTGGTGGGCAGGTTGAAGTCGATGTGGATCCCACCCGAGGCGCCCTTCGCGCCCGTGTGGATGTGGCCTGCGGTGGGTGACTCGGACAGCCCGCTCGGGCTGAGCTCGTAGCAGACCTGGTTGGTGTCGGTGTCGATGTCGACCTTGGCGGTGCCGGTGGCACCCGCCGGGCCCTTGGTCGGGACCTCCTCGTCGGGCGAGAGGGTCGCGGTGTACGAGACGGTCTTGGCCTGCGCCGGGGGGGCGCCGAACAGGACCGCCAGGCCCACGAGGGCCATGATCCTGATTGCACGCATGCTCTGCCTCCCTGTTGGAGCTTGCGGAGCCCCCGATGCTACCGGCGCTGGTGAGACCGTATTTCCGCGGGCGTAGGCTCGGGCCGACGCGAGGGGGAGGGGAAGTCATGGACCACGGTGCACTCTCGGCGGCCACACTGTGCGAGGCCTTCCAGGCGACGGTGGCGGAGCGGCCCGGTCAGGTGGCGCTGCGCACGCCGGGCGGTGGGGTGACGATCACCTGGGAGGAGTACGGGCGCCGGGTGGCCCGGATCGCCGCCGGCCTCGCCGGGCTCGGGGTGTCGGCGGGCGACACCGTCGGCATCATGATGGTGAACCGGCCCGAGTTCCACCTGGTGGACACGGCCGCCCTCCATCTCGGGGCGACGCCCTTCTCCATCTACAACACCTCCTCCCCCGACCAGATCGAGTACCTGTTCGGCCACGCCGCCAACCGCGTCGTGCTCTGCCAGGAGGTGTTCGTCGAGCGCCTCCAGGCCGCGGGGCTGGGGACGAAGCTCGAGCACATCATCTGCGTGGACGGCGCCCCCGAGGGCACGATCCCCCTGGCCGAGCTGGAGGAGGCACCGCCCCCGGCCGGCTTCGACTTCGACCGCACCTGGAGGGCCATCAGCCCCGAGGACGTCGTCACCCTCATCTACACGTCGGGGACCACGGGCCCGCCCAAGGGCGTGGAGATCACCCATGCCAACGTGATGGCCCAGCTCCGGGCCGTGCACGCCGTCCTGCCCTGGACCCCCGGGGGGCGCACCGTCTCGTTCCTCCCCACCGCCCACATCGCCGACCGGGCCCTGTTCCACTACTGCTCCATGGTCTTCGGGCTCGAGCTCACCGACGTGCCCGACCCCCGTCTGGTCGTGGCCGCCCTGCCCGAGGTCCGGCCCACCTACTGGGGTTCGGTGCCCCGGATCTGGGAGAAGATCAAGGCCGCCCTCGACGCCCAGGTCGAGACCGAGCCCGACGAGGGCCGCCGGCAGGCCATGAAGTGGGCCCTCGGCGTGGCCCTGGCCAAGCTCCGGGCCGAGCAGGCGGGCGAGCCCGTGAGCCCCGAGCTGGCCGCCGACTTCGAGAAGGCCGACGCCCTGGTCCTGTCCAAGATCCGGGAGAAGCTCGGCCTGGACCAGGCCGAGTGGCTGGTGGTGGGGGCCGCCCCCACCCCCCGGGACGTGCTCGAGTTCTTCGCGGCCATCGGGCTGCCGCTGTGCGAGGTGTGGGGGATGTCGGAGCTGTCGGGTCTCGGCACGGCCCAGCCGCCGGGCGGCATCAGGATCGGCACCGTGGGGCGGGGCCTGCCGGGGATGGAGTTCGCCTTGGCCGCCGACGGAGAGCTGCTGTGCCGGGGACCCGTGGTGATGAAGGGCTACCGCAACGACCCGGAACGGACGGCGGAGACGATCGGCGCCGACGGATGGCTGCAGACGGGCGACATCGCCGCCATCGACGACGACGGCTACATCACCATCGTCGACCGCAAGAAGGAGATCATCATCAACGCCGCCGGCAAGAACATGTCGCCGGCCAACATCGAGTCCCGGCTCAAGTCGTCCAGCCCGCTCATCGGCCAGGCAGTGTGCATCGGCGACGGGCAGCCCTACAACGTGGCCCTGCTGGTGCTCGATCCTGACGGTGCCGCCGCCCACGGGGACGAGCACGGCCTGCCTGACGCCTCGGCCCAGGTGCTGGCCGACGACGACGGGGTGCGTCAGACGGTGGCGGCGGCGGTGGAGGAGGCCAACTCCCACCTCTCCCGGGTGGAGCAGATCAAGCGCTTCCTCATCGTGCCCGTCGACTGGGAGCCGGGCGGGGACGAGCTCACCCCCACGATGAAGCTGAAGCGGCGTCCCATCGCCGCCAAGTACGCCGTCCAGATCGAGGCGCTCTACGCCGTCGGGGGCTGAACCGCCCCCCAGCGCCGTGCTGGTGGCCGCCGACGGGCGGGTGGCCAGTCCGCTGGTGGCCGGGGGAGAGGCCATCTGGAAGCTCCTGCTCCGGACCCCGGCTCCCCGCCCGCTTCCTTTTCTACCTGGCGCGAGGCGCACAAAACACACCTTTGAACTGCCGCTGAGGAGGAGGCGGAGGGGCAGGGTCGAAATCGAGCCTGAATCGAATTGGATTTTCGGGGGACACCCCCGCCCCCCGAGCGCTCCGACCCCCCAAGGAGTGGACACATGCACGCATCGACGCAGCCCCGTCGCTGGGCCGGCCTGGTCCTGGCCGGCCTGCTCGTGGCCCTGGTCGGAACCGGCTCGGCCTCGGGCGCGGCCGACTGGAGCCGCCAGAAGACCCCCACCCAGAAGCGCCTGCTCGACGTGGCCTTCGTCAACCCCAACGTCGGGGTGGCCGTGGGCCAGGGTGGTGTGATCATCGGCACCAACGACGGCGGCGAGACGTGGACCGAGCGGGCCACGCCCGTGCAGTCGGACCTGCGGACCGTGATCGCCCTGGCCAACTGCGACGGGGCTCAGCCCTGCTTCTGGGCCGGCGCCGCCAACGGGACCATCATCCTCAGCACCAACGGCGGGCAGAGCTGGTGCACCCAGACCACGGGCACCACCGAGCGGATCAGCGGCCTCGCGGCGGTGAACAACAACGAGGTCTACGCCGTGGGGACGAACGGGACGGTGCTGCGCTCCACCACCGCCCGGGGCTGCTCCACCGCCGCCGGCTACCTCCCCGAGGTGTCGTCCACCCTCCGGATCCTGAACGACGTCACCCGCCTCCCTGACGGCACCACCATCGTGGTCGGGGCGACGGGCACGATCCTGCGCCAGTCCGGCGCCACCCCCTTCGCCGTCATTCCCTCGGGGACCAACGCCGACCTCGACGCCGTCACCTTCACCCGGGGTCCCGGGTCCGCCTACACGCTCACCGCCGTGGGCGAGAAGGGCACCGTGCTCTCCAGTGCCGACAACGGCGCCACCTGGACGCTGCGGAGCCCCGCCACCCGCTTCGACCTCCACGACGTGTCGTTCCCGGTCAACCACCAGACCGGCTTCGCCGTCGGCGACGAGGGCACGATCATGACCACCGCCAACGGCGGTGTGAGCTGGACCCGCCAGTCCGCCACCAACTGCAACCACCTCTTCGGCCTGGCCATGGCCGACAACAGCCGGGGCTGGGCGGCCGGTGGGAGCGGCACCGTGGTCGTCCGCCCGGCGGCGGGCAAGGCCGAGTCGGGTGGCTGCGCCCTCACCGGCGCCGGCTACCGGATGGTGGCGTCCGACGGCGGCATCTTCTCCTTCGGGCAGGCCACCTTCTACGGCTCCACCGGCGACGTGAAGCTCAACAAGCCGATCGTCGGCATGGCCACGACGCCGACGGGTGAGGGCTACTGGCTGGTGGCGTCCGACGGCGGCATCTTCTCCTTCGGCGACGCCGAGTTCTTCGGCTCCACCGGTGCCGTGGCTCTGAACAAGCCGATCGTCGGCATGTCGACGACGCCGACGGGTGAGGGCTACTGGCTGGTGGCGTCCGACGGCGGCATCTTCGCCTTCGGTGACGCCGCCTTCTTCGGCTCCACCGGCAGCGTGGCCCTGGTCAGCCCGATCGTGGGCATGGCCACCACCCCCACGGGCGCCGGCTACTGGATGGTGGCGGCCGACGGTGGCATGTTCTCCTTCGGTGACGCCGGGTTCTTCGGCTCGGCCGCCGAGTCCAAGGTGCGCAACGTGGTCGGGATGTCCGCCACGCCGACCGGCGCCGGCTACTGGGTCGTGGGCGCCGACGG
>JBOGFO010000622.1:0-4119 GCA_050743445.1 Acidimicrobiia bacterium | reverse complement strand
CGTGCCGCACCGGGGCGGGTTCTTCGCCTGGGTCGACGGTGCCCCGGCCGACGGGTACCGCTCGCCCCGGCGCACGGGGGCGGTGTCGCTGGCCGTGGAAGGTGAGGGACCGTCCTCCTCGGCGCCGCCAGCGACGTCGTCAGTGGAGGTCGTCCTCCTCACCGGCGAGTACGGCGCCCGGGTGCTGGCTCCCATGCTGCCGGCGCTGTCCGAGGCCGCGGGCGCCGAGGTGCGCACCCTGCCCGTCCCCAACCGGCTCTTCGGCGGCAACATCGCCGTCACCGGGCTCATGACCGGCGCCGACCTGGCGCCGGTGCTCGCCGACGAGCCCGCCGGCCGGCGCTACCTGCTGCCCGACTCGACCCTGTCCCGGGATGTGTTCCTCGACGGCACCTCGCCCGCCGGCCTGCCCCGGCCGGTGGAAGTTGTGGCCACGGACGGCACGGCGCTGGTGGAGGCCCTACGGCGATGAGGCGTTCAGCCGGCGTACAGCGCGGGGCGATAGCGCGGCTCGGGGATCGGGCGACCGGACTGGCGTGCTGCCGCCAACCACGCCTCTTTGGCTTCGTTCACCGCGGCCAGAGCGCTGGCCGGCGAGTCCCCGAACGCCGAGCATGCCTCCAGATCGGGGATGTCGGCGATGTAGCCGCCGTCCTCCTCGCTGTAGAACACGTTGATGTGATAGTCCCTCATCGGTCCTCCAGATGAAGACCATACCGCTCAACCAGCCGGAGGAACTGGCGGACCTGGTAGGGCTTGACCTGCCCGTCGGCCTCCTGCAGGTTGACGATCTCGGCCATCCCGGGTCGCCCGTAGATGTGGTGACTGCCGCTCTGGCGGAGGAGTTCGAACCCGAAATGCTCCTACGGCACCCGGAGGCACACCGATGATCCCGCCGACGGTGGCGATCGTCGGCCGGCCCAACGTGGGCAAGTCCACGCTGGTCAACCGGATCATCGGCCGGCGGGAGGCCATCGTCGAGGAGAAGCCCGGCGTCACCCGGGACCGCAAGGTCGTCGAGGGGGAGTGGGCCGGGCGCCAGTTCCTCGTCGTCGACACCGGCGGCTGGCTGCGCTCCGACGATTCCCTGGCCCGCCAGGTGAGCCTCCAGGCCGAGCGGGCCATGTCCGACGCCGACCTCATCGTCATGGTGGTCGACGCCACCGTGGGCCCGACCGAGGAGGACGCGGCCGTGGCCGGCGTGCTCCAGCGCTCCGACAAGCCCGTGCTCCTGGCGGCCAACAAGGTTGACGACGCCAACCGGGAGATCGACGCCTGGGACTTCACCCGCCTCGGCCTCGGCGAGCCGCTGCCCATCTCCGCCCTGCACGGCCGGCGCAGCGGCGAGCTGCTCGACGCCATCGTCGACGCCCTGCCCGAGGAGCCGTTCGACGAGACGGCCGAGGCCGGCGAGGCCGAGGATGCCGCCGCTCTGAACGGGGAGGCGGCACCCTTCTCGGTGGCCATCGTGGGCCGGCCCAACGTCGGGAAGTCGACCCTGTTCAACAAGCTGGTCGGCGAGGAGCGCTCCGTCGTCCACGACGCCCCGGGCACCACCCGGGACACCGTCGACACGGTGGTCGACACCGGCGAGGGCCTGCTCCGCTTCATCGACACCGCCGGTATGCGCCGCAAGAGCCGCATCGACGAGGGCACCGAGTACTACGGCCTGGTGCGGGCCCTGCAGGCCATCGACCACGCCGACGGAGCCCTGATGGTCATCGACGCCACCCAGGGCGTCACCCACCAGGACCAGCGCCTGGCCGAACGCATCGACGCCGCCGGCTGCGCCACCGTCGTCGTCCTCAACAAGTGGGACCTGCTCGACGCCGACGCCCGCGAGGACGTCACGGCCCAGGTGGCGGACCGCCTGGCCTTCCTGGCCTACGCCCCGGTGCTCAAGACCTCGGCGCTGACGGGCAAGAACGTCCCCCGGCTGCTGCCGGCGCTGATGCAGGCCCAGACGGAGTACCACCGCCGGGTGCCGACCCGGGCCCTCAACGAGGTGCTGACCAAGGCCCAGGCGGCCCATCCCGCCCCCCAGGACAAGGGCCACCGGCCCCGGGTGCTCTACGCCACCCAGGGCGCCACCGACCCGCCCACCTTCACGCTCTTCACCACCCGGGCCCTCCCGGCGTCGTACCTGCGCTACCTGGAACGCAAGATCCGGGAGGCGTTCGCCATCGGGCCGACGCCGATCAAGCTGCGGGTCCGGCGGCGGGGAGCCTGAACCGATCGGGATGCGGGCAAAGTGCACATCCCATGTGCTCTTTGCCCGCACCCCTCGAAGGGCTGGCCGGTTCTAGGCCTGGTTGGTCCGCCGGCGGCGGCCAAGGAGGGTGGCGAGGGCACCAGCGGTGAGGAGGAGGGTTCCGGCGAGGGTGAGGCCGCCGGCGAGGCCGGTGCGGGGGAGGGTGTCGAGGGCGGTGGGGAGGGACCCGTCGTTGGCGGGGTCGGCGGCGGGGCCGGGGTTGGTGCCGGCGGTGCCGAGCTGGTCGCCGGCGACGGCGGGCTCGCTTTGGGGCGGGTTGACGGCGGCGGTGTCGGTGCCGGGGTCGGTGTCGTCGCCGTTGTCGAAGGGCGTGTCGAAGTCGAAGTCGTCGTCGCCGGGGTAGTCCTCGTAGTCCCCGTCGTCGGAGATGGTGAACAGGCAGCTGGTGTCGACGCCGGGGGCGACGTTGATGGTCACGGCGCGGTCGTCGAGGTCGACGGCGAGCTCTTCGGGGTCGCAGTCGATGGCGTCGACGACGATGTCGTCGGGGTCGACGAGGGTGATGGTGTAGGCGCCGGCGGGGAGGTCGGTGAGGGTCACGGCTTCACCGGGGTCGACGACGACGGTGTCGTCGACGGGCCCGTCGATGGTGAAGGTGGGGTCGCCGCCTTCGACGGCGATGGTGAGGGAGGCGCCCCCGCCGCCGGCGACGTCGACGATGGTCAGGGTGGCGGTGATGGGGGCGCCGAGCTCGGCTCCGCCACCGGCGTTGAGGAGGGCCAGGGCCACGGTCTCGTCGGCTTCGACGTCGGGGTCGTCGAGGATGGGGATGGTGACCTCGGCGGTGGTCTGGCCGGCCAGGAAGGTGACGGTGATGTCGGTGTCGGCGAAGTCGGCGCCGGCCGTGGCGGTTCCGGCCGTGGTGGTGAAGTCGACGGTGACGGGGCCTTCGGCGGCGCCGGTGCGGACGAGGCCGATGGTGGCGGTGCCGGCGTCCTCGTCGACGGTGTAGGAGCCGGCGGCGAACTGGATCGTGTCGGCCAGGCTCGCCACGAACATGTCCGTTTCCCCGTTGGTGTCGGTGGCGACCAGGTCGGAGGCGTCACTGGAGAAACCGACCCGGGTGCCGTCGGGGCTGATGCTGTGGAGCTCCGAAACGTCGTTGCCGCTGTCGGTGCCGGCGGCGTTGACGCTGACCAGCGTGGTGGTGGCGGCATTGAGGTTGCGGACGAAGATGTCGGCGTCGGTGTCGGTGTCGGGGGCCGCCAGGTCGGGGGCGCTGCTGACGAAGGCGACCCGGTTGCCGTCGGCACTGATCGTCGGGAACCCGCCGGCGTCCCCGTTGGCACTGTCGGTGCCGGTGGCGTTCACGGTGACCAGGGTGGTGGTGGCGGCGTCGACGTCGCGGACGAAGAGGTCGCCGTCGGCGTTGTCGGTGTCGGGGGCAGCGAGGTCGCTGGCCGCGCTGGCGAAGACGATCCGGTTGCCGTCGGCGCTGACCGCGAAGGTGGCGACCGAGATGGCGTTGCCGCTGGCCGTGCCGGTGGCGTTGACGCTGACCAGGGTGGTGGTGGCGGCGTCGAGGTCGCGGACGTACACTTCGGGTTCCGCAGGTGCGTTGCCGTCGTCGAATCCGGTGATGAGGTCGGTGGCGGTGCTGTCGAAGTAGACCCGGGTGCCGTCGGCGCTGAGTGCAGCCCGGAACGAGAAGGGGTCGCCGGCGCCGCTGGCGGTGCCGGTGGCGTTGACCGTGACCAGGGTGGTGACGGCGGCCTCGAGGTCCCGGACGAAGATGTCGGCGGCCGCTCCGTTGCCGTCGACGAATCCGGTGACGAGGTCGGTGGAATCGGTTATGAAGGCGACCCGGTTGCCGTCGGCGCTCATCGACGTGAAGGTCACGCCGGTGC
>JBOGFO010000621.1:0-6999 GCA_050743445.1 Acidimicrobiia bacterium | reverse complement strand
TGGTGACGCCACGTCGATCGCGATCACCTCACGGGAGGCGGGAAGCTCTCTGCACTGGTTCCCCGATGCCGGCGGCCGGCTTTGAGGGCCAGACCGCCGGCGGCCACGAGGAGGCTGCCGAGCATGGTCAGGCCTCCGGCGGGTGTCCCGGTCCGAGGCAGCGTGTCCGGCGCCGCCGGCTCGCTTGTCGTATCGGCCGCCGCGCCGGCTGTCTCCGGGAGTGCGGCGAGCGGGTTGTCCGGCTGGGGCGCCGGCTGCGGCCCGTCCGGCTGGGTGGCAGGGTCGGTCTCCCCCGCCACCTCGGTGCCCGGGGCGGGGTCGTCGTCCTCGAAGGGGGGTTCGAAGTCGAAGTCGGGGTCGCCGGGGTCGTCGTCGTAGCCGGGGTCGGCCTGGGAGACGGTGTAGGTGCAGGCGATATCGGTGGTGTCGTCGACCGTGAAGGTGATGGTCCGGGCGGCGAGGTCGAAGCCGGTCTCTTCGGGGTCGCAGTCCATGGCGTCGAGGATCAGGCCGGGCTCGAGTGCCGTCATGGTCAGGGTGTACTCACCCGGAGGGACGTCCTCGAAGGTGGCCGCCTCGCCCGGGTCAAGGGTGAAGGGCGGCACGGCCGGCGGGGTGAGGGCGAAGGTGGGGTCGCCGCCCACCACGCCGACGGTGATGCTGTTCGTCTCGGGTTGCACCAGGTCGACGCTGTGGCTGTCGGACGCGGTCACGTCGCGGGTCTGGCCGTCGGGGTGGTAGTGGACAGTCACCGTGTTGAGCAGGGGGTCGGGGTCGCCGGCGAGCACCATGCGGGTGACGGGGAAGCTGCAGCTGGCGCCGACGGCCAGCGGGCTGCAGGCGGCCGGGACGGTGGGAGCGGTCAGGGGGCCGAGGAGGCTGTCGGTGACGCTGTCGAGGATCAGGTCGGGCGAGCCGGCCGGGCTGGTGTTCCGGATGGTCACCGTGTAGGTGACGGCGTCGCCCTCGCCGGCGGTGGCGGGCCCCGTCTTGTCCACCGTCACCGAGGGGAACGGCAGGTCCACCGAATGCGAGCCGGAGGCGGTGACGTCGTTGGGGAACCCGGTCGGGTGGTAGTGGACCGTCACCGTGTTCACCAGCGGATCGGCGTCAGTTTCGAGCACCGTCCGGGTGACGGTGAAGGTGCAGCTGTCCTCGAAGGCGAGCGTGTCGCAGGCCGCCGGGACCGTCGGTGCCGTCAGGGGGCCGAGGAGGCTGTCGGAGATGCTGTCCAGGACGAGGTCGGGGCTGTCGGCCGAGCTGGTGTTCTCGATGGTCACCTCGTACTCGACGACGTCGCCCACGTCGGCGGTGGCCGGACCGGTCTTGGTCACCGCCACCGACGGCTGGAACAGGTTGACCGGGTGGGTGTCCGAGCCCACCACAGTGCTCCCTGGGAAGCCGCTGGGGTGGTAGGTGGCCACGACCTCGTTGACCATGGGGTCGCTGGCATCGGCCGGCACCGTCCGGGTCACCGGGAAGCCACACCCGTCGCCCGGGAGGAGGTCGTCGCACAGGCCCGGGGTGAGGTCGATGGGAGGCACGGTGCTGCCCAGCACGGTGTCGATGATCGAATCGAGCTCGAGCACCGGGGTGTCGGACGAGCTGGTGTTGGTGATCTGAACCTGGTAGGCGACCTGGTCGCCCACCTTGGACAGCTCGTCGCCGGTTATGGACACGCTGATCGACGGCTGGAACAGATCGATGGTGTGGCTGTCGCTGGCGGTGAACGCCGTCTCGGTGGTGTCCTCGTAGACGGCGGTGACGGCGTTCTCCAGCTGGTCGGGGTCGCCGGCCAGCACCGTGCGGGTGGCGGTGAAGGTGCACGCCTCTGCGGGGTCCAGGGTGGCGCACGTGGCCGGTACCGTCAGGGCGCCGAGGAGGGTGTCGATGACGCTGACCACCGTGAGGGTGGTCGCCGTGTTGTTGGTGACGGTGAACTGGTAGGGCACGACCGTCCCCGGGGTTGAGACGGCCGGGCCGGACTTGTCGATGGTGAGGGGCTGGGGGCCGCCTTCGTAGCGGGCCAGGGCGATGTCGCTGGACTCGTCTTCGTCGGCCTCCCCGGCGGCGACCAGGCGCCCGTCGGGCTGGAGCGCCAGGCCGGTGGCGAAGCTCGGGCTGAACGTGGTCGTCACCAGGCCGCCGGTGCCGAAGTCCGGGTCGAGGTCGCCGTCGGTCTCGTAGCGGGCCAGGGCGAAGTTGGGGTCGTCAACGTCATCCTCGGCCGAGCCGGCGGCCACGATCCGGCCGTCGGCCTGGATCACGAGGCCGTCGGCGATGTCGTCGCCGCCCCCGACGGGGGTGACCACCCGCCCGTCGCCGCCGAAGGTGTCGTCGAGGCCGCCGTCGGTCTCGTAGCGGGCGAGGGCGAAGTCGTCGTCCTCCTCGGAGGTGGTGACCCCGGCGGCGACGATCCTGCCGTCCCCCTGGAGATCCACCTCGAAGGCCCGGGACCGACGGGCGGTGAAGCCGAAGTCGGTGGTGAGGTAACCGTCGCCGGCGCCGAAACCGGCCGTGTCCAGGACGCCGGTGGCGAGGAATCGAGCTACGGCGAAATCGAAGCTGACTTCTTCGGTCACCTCGGCGGACCCGGCGGCGACGATGGCCCCGTCGGGCTGGATGACGACGGAGAACGCCTCGTCGTCGAGCCCCCCGGAGATATCCAGGGTGACGGCGTTGTCGTCGTTGAAGTCGTCGAAGGTGTCGTTCGGGTCGCCGTCGGGCTCGTAGCGGGCCACCAGGAAATCGCCGTCTTCGTCGGGCCCGGTCTGGGCCGTCCCCGCGACCACGATCCGCCCGTCGGCGTCGATCGCCACGTCCTCCGCGGAGGCTTCGCTGAGGCCGGCGGGCAGGTGGAGCCGCTTGCCGGTGCCGTCCTCGCCGAAGACGGGGTCCAGGTCGCCGTCGGCTTCGAACCGGGCCAGGGCGATGCCATCCTCGGAGTCGAAGCCCACCGGGGCGGTCCCGGCCACGACGATCCTGCCGTCGGCTTGGAGGGCGAGGGCGCGGGCCCGGGCGGGCCGATCGCCGAAGTCGGCGAAGGTCCAGCCGTCGGCGCCGAAGGCGGGATCGAGCGACCCGTCGGGCAGGTAGCGGGCGATCAGGAACGCGCCGTCCGAGGACTCGAAGTCCCCGAAGCTGGCGGCCACCAGGATCTTGCCGTCGGGCTGCACGACGACGTCGACGCCGGTCTCCGACGAGGCGGGCGAGAAGGTCGTCGTCACCCGGCCGTCGCCTCCGAAGGTCTCGTCCAGGTCCCCCGACGTGGTCAGGCGGGCGACGGCGAAGGTGGACGGCACCTCCACCGTGGCCGTTCCGGCCACGACGATGCGCCCGTCGGGGTGGAGGGCGAGGGCGCGGGAGGCGTCCGCGTTGCCGCCGAAGTCGACCTCGGCCATCCCGTCGCCGCCGAAGGCGGTGAGGTCGAGGTCGCCGTCGGCCTCCCGGCGCTGGACGACGAAGTTCCGGTTCAACTCGTGACCGCCGGTGGCGGCCAGGAGCAGATCCGAGCCCTGGGCGAGGAGGTCGACCGGCGCCAGCGCGCGGTCGCCGATCGTGTCGTCCACCAGGATCCCGTCGTCGTCGAAGCCGCTGTTCGGGGTGCCGTTGGTGTTGTAGACGATCACCCAGGCAGCCTCGCCCTCGCCCCGACCGGCGACGGCGATGGTGCCGTCGGAGCGCATCGCCACCGCGTCGGAGAGGTGGAAGGAGAGAGGCCCGACGGGAAGATCTCCCGACCGGATCCCGTCGCCGTCGAAGGTGTTGTCGAGGGAGCCGTTGGTGTGGTAGCGGACGACCGTCACCTGGTTGGTCGGGAAGACGAACGACTCTCCGGCGACCGTGATCTTCCCGTCGGAGCCGATGGCCACCGCCGCCCCGGAGTCACCCCCGACGAGGGCGGAGTTCGTGTTCACCTTGCCGTCGCCGTCGAAGGCGCCGGGCCCGGTGTTGTCCAGGGCGCCGGTGGCGAGGTACCGGGCGACGGCGAAGTCGCCGCTGCCGAGCGACGTGCGCCCGGCGGCCACGATCTTGCCGTCGCTCTGGAGGGCCAGGTCGCGGATCTCCTCCTCCGACCCGGTCTGGAAGTCCGTCGTCGCCCGGCCGTCCCCGTCGAAGTTCGTGTCCAGCGAGCCGTCGGAGGGGTTGTAGCGGGCCAGCGCGAAGTCGCCGAAGGTCGGGTTGCCGAGCGAGGCCTGGCCGCCCACGATGATCTTGCCGTCGCCGGGCTGGATGACCACCGCCTGCGCCCGGTCGTTCCCACCGGCGACGCCGAAGTCGGTGGTGACGATCCCGTTCCCGGTTCCGGAGTCGCCATCGAAGGTGTCGTCGAGGGAGCCGTCCTGGTTGTATCGGACGACGGTGAAGTTGGCGTCGCCATCGTCGTCGTCGTCGGACCGCTCGCCCACCACCACGACCTTGCCGTCGGCCTGGACGGCCACGTCGTGGATGACTCCGCTCTGGAAGAGGCCGGTGGTGACCTTGCCGTCGCCGTCGAACGTCAGGTCGAGGTCGCCGGGGTCGGCGCCGGCGGGCGCCGGAATCGTGACGAGGGCTCCCAGCACGATGGTGGCGGCGAGGAGCGCCATCGGAGCGCGGCGGTGCGGGTGACGGAGGTACATCGGGAAGCTCCTTGGGGCGCGGAGGGGTCATCGTTCGATTCGCCCCCGCGCACGACTGTCCTCCGGAGGACGGGCACGGTCGCCCGGAGTTGCTCCGGATGTCCCCTTCGGCGGAGATGTCTAGAAGCTCAGGGACCGTCCCCTTCGGGATCGACGTCGACGAGGGTCCCCGGCGGCGGATCGGGAGCCTTTCCGCCCGGGCTCGGGGTCGATGTCGACGAGGAACTGGCTCAGGGTGCCCACATGGCGGCGACGTGGCGCACGTCGGTGCCGCAGCAGCCGCCGACGAGCGCCAGGTTGGGGAGCTGGGCCCGGAGCCGGTCCTGGGATCGGGCCAGCTTGGCCGGGTCGCCCTCGTCGAGCTCGGTGGCGGCGTCGAGTTCCTCATGGCTGAGCGCCGATGCGTTGACCCGCAGGCCGACGATCCGCGACCTCCAGTCGCCGTCGTCGAGCAACCCCGGCGCGATGTGGTCGGGGTGGGCGCAGTTGACCATGAAGTAGTCCGGGGCGGCGGCGGCGTCGACCTCGCGCACGGCGGCCGACAGCGGCGTCCCGTCGGGGAGGCGGCCGTCCACCTCGACCGTGAACGACACGGCGACCGGGAGGCCGCTCGCTCGGGCGGCGCGGACGATGCCGATCGCCTCGCCGGTCCCGGTCAGGGTGAGCGCGGTCACGATGTCGGCGCCCGCTTCGGCGAAGGCACCGATCTGCGGCGCGTGGTAGGCGGCGGCGTCGTCGGGGTCGACGGCGGGGCCGGCGACGTAGCCGTCGCCGCGGGGCCCGACGGAGCCGCTGATGGCGAACTGCTCCAGGTGCGACTCCTCCCGCAGCGCAGCGAGCAGCGCCACCGCGTCACGGTTCACCCGCTTCAGGTCGTCGATCGAGTACCCGAGCAGCGCGCCCCACTCGGGGCTGGCTCGCCACGTCGGCGTGTCCAGTTGCACGGCGAGGCCGGCGCGCCGGGCGACCTCCACGTAGTCGCGGTAGTAGCGGAGCAGCAGCTCTCGCCCCTCGGCGGTGTCGACGAGCGGGAAGGCGGCGAAGTGCGGCAGGTCGACGCCGTGGTTGTAGATGACATCGGTCTCCAGGCCGCCGTCGGTGACGACCGGCTTGCCCGACAGCTGCGGTAGCTCGACCTGGCCAAGCTCCATCATGTCCTCCTCGGTTGTTCCAGACTGACTGGTCTAGTTCTATCAGACCGATCAGTCTGGTACAACTGGTTTATGCCTCGAGACGGCAGCCCGACCCGTGACCGCATCCTCGCCGTGGCCGAGCGCCTCATGACCGACCAGGGCTACAACGCCACCTCCCTCGACCAGGTCATCGCCGAGTCGTCGAGCTCGAAGGGCGCGTTCTTCCACCATTTCAACTCGAAGGCCGACCTCGCCCTCCGCCTCGTCGAGCGCTACGTCGAGTCGGACCTGGCCCACCTCGAGGCCGGGCTGGAGGCCGCCGCCGGCGTCGACGATCCCGTGGCCAAGGTTGTGGCTGTCCTCCGCTTCTACGAAGACCAGGCCGACGACCTCATCGCCCATCAGTCGGGTTGCCTGTACGCGACGATGCTGGCCGAGCGTGAGTTCACCGGCGGCGAGGTGAACGAGCTCGTCGCCCGGGCGACCGTCGCCTGGCGCGTCGCGCTCGTCGACCTCCTGCGCCCCGCCCTGGCGGCCGGCCGGAATGGCGCCGATGGCGGCGAGGACGTTGATGTCGATGCCCTCGCCGACCACCTGTACACCACGTTCGAGGGCGCCTTCATCCTGTGCCGGACCGTGCAGGACCCCTCGGCGATGCGGGGACAGCTCCGGATCTTCCGCCAGCTGGTCGAGGCGCTCCTCGACGCGCCCCGGAGATAGCACGAAAGGCCGGAGCTGTGGCCCTCACACACAGGGCCAAAAACGCTCCGGCCTTGATGGGTGGTCAGGCGGGATCGGGTTCGGGGTCCACGTCGACGAGGACCTGACCGCGGTCGACCTGATCGCCCGGGGCGCAGCGCACGGCGGAGACCACCCCGTCGGCGGTGGCCTTGATCTCGAGCTCCATCTTCATGGCCTCGACGACCACGAGGGCCTGGCCCCGGGTCACCCGCTCGCCCGGCGCCACCCGCACGGCGATGACGGTGCCGGGCATGGGGGCGCCGAGGTGGGCGGGGCCGGCCTCGGCGTCGACGAGGCGGGGGCGCAGGCCGAGGGGCAGCTCGTAGGGGAGGCCCTGCCACCAGACCTGCCAGGTGTCTCCGTCCCGGGCGGCGGCGGCCGGCTGGCCGTCGACCGTCCAGGCGTGATGGTCGAGGCACGGCTCCAGCGCATGGTCGCCGACCTGGAAGGGGCCGGAGCCGTCGACCTCCACGGCTCGCTCCCCGCCGCCGGGCTGCACGACG
>JBOGFO010000620.1:0-2557 GCA_050743445.1 Acidimicrobiia bacterium | reverse complement strand
GTCGCCGCCGACCGGGCGCTCACCGGGTCAGGCGGCGGAACGCGCCGGCGGCGACCCCGGCCGTCAGGGACCCCAGTCCGGCGGTGGTGAGGGCCCGCCGGTGGAGGCTGGCCCACGCCGCCGGGCTCGCCGTGCGGCACCGGTCGTCGAAGGCGCCGTGGGCTCCGTGGTCGCCGGCCAGCGGCTCCCACAGGTTGTGGGGGCGGTCGGCGTCGGCCGGCTCGTCGGTCTGCTGGGAGGCGACGCCGTGGCGGCCCAGGCGGCGGTCGAGGTAGCCGGGGACCAACCGGTTGGCGACGATGGCGAGGACCGTCCGTTCCGTGAGCCACATCTCCCGGCGGGGCCGGTCGGCCATGTGCACGACGGCCCGGGCGATCAGCTCGGGTTGGTAGATGGGAGGGACGGGCTGCGCCCGTCGGGGCAGCCGGGAGAGCACCCAGCCGAACTGGGGGGTGTTGACCGCCGGCAGCTGCACGATCCCAATGCGGACCGAGCTGTGGCCGTGGAGCAGCTCGCAGCGGATCGCCTCGGTGAACCCCTCGACGGCGTGCTTGGCGCCGCAGTAGGCCGATTGGGCGGGGATGCCCCGGTAGGCGAGCGCCGAGCCGACCTGGACGATCGTGCCCCGATCCCGGGGCACCATGCGGGTCAGCGCCGCCCGGGTGCCGTTGACGTAGCCGTGGTAGGTGACGTCGGTGACCCGGCGGAACTCGTCCGGGGCGATGTCGGTGAAGAGGGCGAAGACGGACACCATGGCGTTATTGACCCACACGTCGATCGGACCCAGCCCGGCCTCGACCCGCTCCGCAGCCGCTTCCACGGCCTCCGGGTCGGCCACGTCGGTGGGCACCACGAGCGCCCGCCCGCCGGCCGCCTCGATCTCCTTGGCTGCCGCCTCCAGCCCGTCCCGACCCCGGGCCAACAGCCCGACGGCGTCACCCCGCTGCCCGAACGCCCGGGCCACGGCGCGCCCCACCCCGGCGCTCGCCCCGGTCACCACCACCACCTTGGCCACCGTGCTCCTCCTCATCGTCTCGTCCGGCTGGGAGCCGCGCACCATGCGACACCAACCCGTCGACGCCGTCACCGTTCGCTCGCTGGCGGCGTTCGATGACCAACGTGGGCACTGCTACCCGGAGACACGCACCCTGACTCGCTCGTGAGCGGCGGGAAGCCAACCGTTCACGGGATGGGGCCTCGGGGAGTCCACGGCGGCGCCCCCCCGCCCCGACGGGTCGGTCTACGAGGTGGCCGCCGTCACCACGGCCGGTGGGTGGAGGCTCCTCGCCGACGTCGTCTGGATCGCCTTCGCCGTGTGGGCTATCGGGTTCTTCGTCGACGCGATCTCCTGAGGACCCCCAGCTGGCCACCACCCCCCGGGCCGCCCGCTCCGCGCCGGCCCCGACGACGCGCAAGCCCACTGGCCGGAGGGCCAGCGCCGCTCGCGGGACCGCTCCGGAGGTGACCATCTCCTCCGCCGCCCGCTCGGCGCGGCGTACGTGGCGGACGACCCCACCCACTCGTGCCCGGACCGCCTGTCCTCCGCCGCGCCGTGCTGCCTCATCCGTCCTCGCCTGCTTGACCTGCCTTCGCGCCGCACCGCCGATGCCCCCGTCCCCGGGGATGGATCCCCGCCTACCGACCTTCTCCCCACCTCGGGCAGGTCCGCCTCGTACCGCCTCATCGGTTCGCCACGACATCGTGACCACCGGGACCCGGGTCACGGAATGGTGACGCCCTCGCCGGTTACCTCCGGTGAGGCGCGGGAAGGAACGGCCCAGAGAGCTCACAGGGCGCCACGGAAGCGGCGTCAGTGCTCGACCGGGCCTCGCGTCGGACGCGTGGTCTCCGACAGCAAAGGAGAAGGCGATGCAGGGGGAAGCGCACGTCGGCCGGATCGTGCTCGGACTCGACGGCTCCGAGGGCTCTCAAGCCGCGGCCCGGTGGTGCGCCGGTCTGGCCGGGGCCACGGGCGCCCGGGTCACCGTCGTCCACGGCCTCGGGAGACTGCCCGAGGTCTTCCGCGGGACTCCCGAAGCCGTAGGAACGGGTATCGGGCTGTTCCACTCCGGGGCGGGCTCCTGGAGGGACGAGCTGCGCAGTCGCCTCGAGCGCTGGTGCGGCCCCCTGCGGGAGGCGGGGGTCGACTACCGAACGGAGCTGGTCGACGACGACGCCGTCGACGCCCTTCTCCAGGTGGCCGACAAGGACCACGCCGATCTCATGGTGGTGGGCGCCCAGGGTCACGGTGGGGTGGTCAGCCGGCTGCTCGGCGGGGTCACCTACAAACTGGCCCATCACGCTCGGGTGCCGGTGGTGATCGTCCCCATCGCCGGAACGGAGCCCACCTGACCAAGTAGGCAGAGAACCAGGCCTCCCGCCTGGGGAGGTCGTGGTCCGAAGAGCCGGGATCATCACGCAGTTGCCCCATAGCCTCGATGCGCCCGCCGAAAGTGGGAGGGCGCGTCGTGCCGGACAACGCCGTGGCCAACCCACCGACGCGGGCCACGCGGAGACTCGGTGTGCTCCCGCCCACCAGGGCGCTGCTCGAGACCAC
>JBOGFO010000619.1:0-2261 GCA_050743445.1 Acidimicrobiia bacterium | reverse complement strand
CCACCAACGCCATGGCCTGCAACGCCACCGCCATCTGGCGGGCGTACCGCAAGGGGGCGGCGTTCGCCAACCCCTGCTTCACCCAGATCCACCCCACGTGCATCCCGGCCAGCGACGAGTTCCAGTCGAAGCTCACGCTCATGTCGGAGTCGCTGCGCAACGACGGGCGCATCTGGGTGCCGGCCGAGTACCAGGACCCCCGAACGGCCGACCAGATCCCCGAGTCTGAGCGGGACTACTTCCTCGAGCGCCGCTACCCCGCCTTCGGCAACCTCGTGCCCCGGGACGTCGCCTCCCGGGCGGCCAAGACCGAGGTGGACAAGGAGCGGGGTGTGGGGCCGTTGCGCAACGGCGTGTATCTCGACTTCGGCGGGGCGATCGAGCGCAACGGAGCCGACGTCATCGAGGAGCGCTACGGCAACCTCTTCGAGATGTACGAGCGGATCACGGGCGAGAACCCCTACCGGACGCCCATGCGGATCTACCCCGCCCCCCACTACACGATGGGCGGGCTGTGGGTGGACTACAACCTGATGAGCACCATCCCCGGCCTGTTCGTGGCCGGCGAGGCCAACTTCTCCGACCACGGCGCCAACCGCCTGGGGGCCTCGGCGCTGATGCAGGGCCTGGCCGACGGCTACTTCATCCTGCCGTACACCCTCCCCAACTATCTGGCCGCCTCCCTCGGAGAGGCGGCGGCCCCCACCGACGACCCGGTGTTCGCCGAGGCCGAGGCGGAGGTGCGCGACGCCACCGCCGGGTTCCTGGCCCGGAAGGGCACCCGGTCCGTGGACCACTTCCACCGGGAGCTGGGCAAGATCATGTGGGACCACTGCGGCATGGCCCGCAACCGGGAGGGGCTGGAGAAGGCGCTCTCGGAGATCCCCGCCCTGCGGGCGGAGTTCGACCAGGATCTGCGGGTGCTGGGCACCGCCGAAGGCCTGAACCAGTCGCTGGAACGGGCCGGGCGGGTGGCCGACTTCTTCGAGCTGGCCCAGCTCATGTGCACCGATGCCCTGCGCCGGGAGGAGTCCTGCGGCGGCCACTTCCGCCTCGAGCACCAGACGGGCGACGGCGAGGCCCGCCGCGACGACGAACAGTTCGCAAATGTCGCCGCCTGGCAGTTCGCCGGACGGGAGGCACCGCCCGAGGTGGCGGTCGAGCCCCTGGAGTTCGATCACGTCCACCTGGCCCAGCGGAGCTACCGGTGAGCCGGCCCATGCTCCATCTGAAGCTGCGCATCTGGCGCCAGGCCGGACCGGGCGAGCCCGGGGCCATGGTCGAGTACGACATGCCCGACGTCAGCGAGGACATGTCCTTCCTGGAGATGCTCGACATCCTCAACGAGCGCCTGGTGGCGCGGGGCGAGGAGCCCGTCGCTTTCGAGCACGACTGCCGGGAGGGGATCTGCGGATCGTGCGGCGTGATGATCAACGGGCGGCCACATGGCCCCCAGCGGGGGACGGCCACCTGCCAGCTCCACATGCGCCAGTTCCGGACCGGCGACGTGATCGAGGTCGAGCCGTGGCGGGCGGCCGCCTTCCCGGTGGTCAAGGACCTGGTCGTCAACCGCAGCGTCTTCGACCGCATCGTGGAGGCCGGCGGCTACATCAGCGTGAACACCGGGGCGGCCCCGGAGGCCAACCTGGTGCCGGTCCCCAAGCCGGTGGCCGATACCGCCTTCGAAGCCGCCGCCTGCATCGGCTGCGGCGCCTGCGTGGCCGCCTGCCCCAACGGCGCCGCCCAGCTGTTCACATCGGCCAAGTTGGCCCACCTCAACCTCCTGCCCCAGGGCCAGGCGGAGCGCTGGGAGCGGACGGAGGCCATGGTCGACCGGATGGAGGAGTTCTTCGGCAGCTGCACCCTGCACGGAGAGTGCGAGGCCGCCTGCCCCAAGGCGATCTCCATCGACTTCATCTCGCTCATGAACCGGGACTACATCAAGGCCAAGTTCAAGAACCGGAAGCTGCTGAGCCAGACCAGTTAGGGGGTGGAGGGTTGGACGCTGATATCACGGGGGGCACCCCCGAACCCCCGGGGTTGGCGCTCAAGCGGATCTCGAAGGTCGCCATCCCGGAGGCGCTCGCCAAGGCGGAGCGCTACCGGTTGCTCAACGAGCCCAACCAGGCCGAGAGCATCTGCCTCGACATCCTCGAGGTCGACCCCAAGCACCAGCAGGCGCTGGTCACGCTCATCCTGGCCATGACCGACCAGTTCGGCACCGAACGGGCCCGGGGGGCCCAGGACGTGCGGGCCTACGT
>JBOGFO010000618.1:0-8513 GCA_050743445.1 Acidimicrobiia bacterium | reverse complement strand
GGCCCGATCTGATCGGCCTGGCCGACGCCCTCGGCCTCTCCCCCGACGTCCGCCGGGCCTGACGCCCGCTACGGGGCGCGGGTGGTGCGGAACCGGTCGGCCCACTCCCGGGTGCGGTCCATGTAGGCCGTCTCGGCGTCCTCTCCGTAGCGGCCGTAGATGCCCTCGTAACCCGGGGAGCAGTAGTCGGGGAAGCAGTGCGGCGTGGCGGGCTCGATCTGCGTGCCCTCGTGCCATTCGTTCCAGCTGGTGATGGTGACGACGTCGGCGCCGGCCGCCATGGCCCACCGCCACATGTCGTCGTAGCGCTCGCCCCCGGCCGGGTGGACCACCTTGCGGATGGACGTGGCCCGGGTGCCGTCGAAGCCGGGCGCCACCGACGGGGCACAGGCCAGCCGCAGCCGCCGGGCGGAGGCGCACGCCCGCGCCAGCTCGGAGGCTCCGAAGCGGATGCCGTCGTAGGTGTAGATCCCGTCGAAGCCGGCCTCGGCGGCGAAGTTGGCGAAGCTCCCGTTGAGCATCGACGTCAGGTTGCCGCTCTGGCCGTAGAACACCATGTCCGGGAACTCGGCGATCACCTCGGCCCACTCGGAGGCGGGATGGTCGTCGATGTTGTACAGGTAGACGATCCGGACCCCGAAGCGGCGGAGGTACTCCAGGTCGCTCTCCAGCCGGCGGGGTGAGCGGTTGTCGTAGGGCTCCAGATGGATGACGAACTCCAGGCCCGCCCCCTTCACCGCATCGGCCACCACCTCGAGCCGCTGGTCCTCGAAGCTGAGCCGGCCCCACCACGAGCTGATCACCTGGTCGACGCCGGCGGCGGCCATCTCCTTGGCCTGGGCCTTGAGCGTGTCGGCGTCGTGCGAGCTGTACAGGCCCCGGGCGGGATAGAAGTTGGCGCCGACGTCGGCGGGCGGGTCGTGGTCGGCCTGGTGCCAGTGGTTCCAGTAGCCGTCGTGGGACAGGGTGCCCCACCACGGGTAGAAGAACACGCCGACCTCGGGCTCGAGGATCACGGGCCGGGCGGCGGCTCCCACCACCGGCTTCGACAGCTTCAACCCGCCGAGGCTGCCGCCGTAGGGGGCGTCGCCGTAGGCGAAGACGCCGCCGTCGGCCGCCGTCAGCCAGTAGCCGGCGCCGCGAGGAGCGGCGGCCAGGCCCACCAGGGGGGCGTTGAGGGGATGGCCGCCGGCGGACCCGGCGAAGGGGGCGTCGCCGAAGGAGAACACCCCGCCGTCCGCGGCGGCCAGCCAGTAGCCCCGTCCGCTGGGCGTGGGCGCCAACCCCACCACCGGACGGGCGAGGCGGACGTCGGCCAGCGAGCCGAACTTCCCGGCGTCGCCGAAGGGGAACACCGCTCCGTCGGACCCGACCAGCCAGTAGCCCCGTCCCGTGGGGGTGGGAGCCATCCCGACGATCGGCGCCTTGAGGACCTGCCCGCCGGCGGATCCGAAGAACCCGGCGTCGCCGAAGGTGAAGATGCCCCCGTCCGACGCCACCAGCCAGTAGCCGGCCCCGCCGGGGGTGGCGGCCATGCCCACCACCGGGCGGTTGAGGACCACGCCGCCCGTCGAACCGAAAAACGCCGCGTCCCCGAAGGAGAAGATCCCGCCGTCCGAGGCGACCAGCCAGTAGCCCCGGCCGCTCGGGGTGGCCGTCATCCCCACCACGGGCTTGTTCAGGCGCACCCCACCGGTCGAGCCGTAGAAGGGAGCGCCGCCGAAGGCGAACACACCACCGTCGGAGGCGACCAGCCAGTGGCCGGCCGCAGCCGGGGTGGGCGCGACGGGGTCGAGGGCAACGGCGGGAGGCACGGAGGCCAGAACCGCGCCGAGCAGGACGAGAAGAGCGAGGCGGGCACGCATGCGTAATACGCTCCGTGGCTGGCGTTCTACGCACCGTAAGGAAAACGTCCCGGAAGCGGAAGAGCGCGCCGATCGGTTCGCGCGGCTTTGTGGGCTTTCGTCCCCTCGTCCCCCGGCGTCGGGCCCGTCGTGGGCGCGGGTCCGCCACCTTCGGAAACGTGTTGAAGCCGCCGGCGAGTCGGGATTCCGGCCCCGAGGGCAGACGAGAGAGGGAGAGACCCCCCGAGGCGGTCATCCCGACTCACCGTTCGCGGCTGTCAAGGTGAGCGCCGGATCGCGCCCGGTCGATGCTCTACCCGACGGTCCGAAGGGACAAACCAGAATCGATCAAGTTTTTTTCCACCCCTGGTCAGAGGGGGTTTGCGTCCCTCTCCGGGCGGGAACGGCAGGCCCATCATGCCTCGAATGCGCCGCGCCGACTGCTCCGCACCCGGCTTCACCCGCCGGCGCTGCGGGCGCGGCTTCAGCTACCTCGACGAGCACGGCCGGCGCCTCACCGACCGGGAGGTCGTGGGCCGGATCAGCGCCCTGGTCATCCCGCCGGCGTGGCAGGACGTCTGGATCTGCCCCTGGGCCAACGGCCATCTCCAGGCGGTGGGGACCGACGCGGCCGGCCGGCGCCAGTACCTCTACCACCCGGCCTGGCGGGAGCGTCGCGACCGGGAGAAGTTCGATCACATGCTGGAGTTCGCCCGGTGCCTGCCGCGGCTGCGGACGGATCTCGCCGCCGCCCTGGACTCCGGCACCGAGCCCGACCGGGAACGGGTGCTGGCCTGTGCCGTCCGGCTGCTCGACCTCGGCTTCTTCCGCATCGGCACCGAGGGCTACGCGGAGCAGAACCAGAGCTACGGGCTGGCCACCATCCGCAAGGACCACGTCCGCCTCCTCGACGAGCACGGCCTGGAGTTCGACTACGTGGCCAAGTCGGGCCGGCGCCGGATCCAGACCGTGGTCGACCCCGCCGTCTTCGACGTGGTCGCCGCCCTCAAGCGCCGGCGGGGCGGCACCGACGAGCTGCTCGCCTGGAAGGAGCGGCGGAGGTGGAATGACGTCCGGTCCTCGGACATCAACGCCTACATCCAGGACCTGACGGCCGGTGACTTCACTGCCAAGGACTTCCGCACCTGGAGCGCGACCGTGCTGGCCGCCGTCGCCCTGGCTGTCTCCACCGGCGCCCGCTCGGCCACCGCCCGGCGGCGGGCCGTGGCCCGGGCCATGCAGGAGGTGGCGTCGTACCTCGGCAACACACCGGCCGTGTGCCGGGCGTCCTACGTCGACCCCCGGGTCGTCGACCACCACCTGGCCGGCGCCACCATCAAGGGGGCGCTGGGGGATCTGGCCGAGGCCGGCGCCGGCGGCCTGTCCTTCCAGGGGGCGGTGGAGGAAGCCGTCCTCGATCTGCTCGCCGACGGGGCCGAGCCCACCCGCCGGGCCGCCTGAGCAGTCCCGCAGTTCCGAATCTGGGCACGGAAATTCTCAACTGTTGAGAAAATCCGTGCCCGAAGTCGAGGACCAGGGGCGTCACCGGGTCAGTTCAGGGTCAGTTCAGCGTCGGGTCCGGGGGGCAGGCGGCAAAAAGGGCGAGACGGCCGCCCTGGCGGCGCAGCACGGCCCGCCACAGCTCGTCGGGATCGGGCGAGAGAGGGTCGGACGGGAGCGCGTCGAGGATGAACCAGCCGCCGGCGGTCAGCTCCCCTTCCAGCTGCCCACCGGCCCAGCCGGCGTAGCCGGCGAAGAGGCGCACGGCCTCGACATCCCGGGGCTCCACGCCCAGATCGACGACGCCCACGTCATCGCCGAGCACTGGCTGGAAGCCGTCCGTCTTGCCCTCAACGCTGCGGGCGACGGCGATCACGGCGGTACGGGACACCGGCCCGCCGACGAACACCACCTCGGGCGGAGCCGCGAAGGCGTCCCAACCGTTCCAGTCGGCCCCGGCCTCGCTCAACGACGCCCCGCTCGGCCGGTTGACCACCACCCCCACCGCGCCCTCGGGGGTGTGCTCGAGCAGGAACACGACCGCGCGCTCGAAGTTGGGATCGGCGAGCTCCGGGGTGGCCACGAGCAACCGGCCGCGGTGGGACGTGAACACAGCGGCATCTTCCCACCGCCACGATCCGGACGGGGCGGCGGGACCTCTCGAGATCGCGTCTGGTGTCTAGGAGACCTGGGGAATCGGGCCGCGATCCGGCTCGGGCATCGGCGGCCGGTCGGGCAGCGGGTCCGGACCCGGCTCGGGCTGGTCGGGCGGGAAGGGCCGATCGGGCTGGGGATCGGTGGGGCCGGGCCCGACGGGCGGGAACGGATCAGGCGCCGGCATGCCCGGCTCAGGGTCGACGATGGGAGGGTTGATGACAGGTGATGTGGTCATGCCTGGTTCCTACCCGTGACGGGCACCGGCCCAACTCTTGGCACACTTGAGGCCGTGGCCGGCGAGAAGCTGGAGCGCTACCAGGAGATGCGCGACTTCGGCGCGACCCCCGAACCGTCGGGGGCCGAGTCGCCGCCGCCGCCCGACGGACTCCCCCGCTTCGTCATCCAGGAGCACCACGCCAGCAGCCTCCACTGGGATCTGCGCCTCGAGCGCGACGGCGTGCTCGTCAGCTGGGCCGTCCCCCGGGGTCTTCCCCCCGACCCCCGGCAGAATCATCTGGCCGTCCACACCGAGGACCACCCGCTCATGTACCTGGAGTTCTCCGGGGACATCCCCGCCGGCCACTACGGGGCGGGGTCGATGACCATCTGGGACACCGGCACCTACGAGACGGAGAAGTGGTCCGACCGGGAGGTGATGGTCGTCCTCCACGGCGAGCGGGCCCGGGGCCGCCACGTGTTGTTCCAGACGAAGGACAACCAGTGGATGATCCACCGGATGGATCCGGCCGAGGATCCGACCCGGGAGCCGATGCCCGAGGCGCTGCGGCCCATGCTGGCCACGCTGTCCGAGCGGCTTCCGGCCGACGAGTCGCCTTACGGCTTCGAGGTGAAGTGGGACGGCATCCGGGCCCTGGCCTCCATCTTCGGGGGCCGGGTCCGCCTCGAAGCCCGCAGCGGGCGTGACGTGTCGCACCGTTATCCGGAGCTGCGGGAGCTGGGCCGGCGGCTGGGGACGACCCAGGTCGTCCTCGACGGCGAGATCGTGGCCCTCGACGCCAACGGCCGTCCCAGCTTCGAGCGCTTACAGCGCCGCATGCACGTGGAGTCCGAATCGGCCATCCGCCGGCTGCGCCAGGACGTGCCCGTGGCCTACGCCATCTTCGACCTGCTGTGGCTGGACGGGCACTCCACCATGGGCCTGCCCTACGAGGAGCGCCGCCGCCTCCTGGAGGAGCTCGCCCTGAACGGCCCCAACTGGCAGACGCCTCCGTCGCACCGGGGCGAAGGCGGCACCCTGCTGGAGGCGACCCGGGCCGGCGGCCTGGAAGGCGTGGTGGCCAAGCGGCTCGACTCGACCTACGAGCCGGGGCTGCGGACCCGCAACTGGCTCAAGGTGAAGAACCACCGCTCGCAGGAGTTCGTGGTCGGCGGATGGCTGCCCGGCGAGGGTGCCCGCACCCGCCTCGGGGCGCTGGTGATCGGGGTGTACGAGGGCGACCGGCTGGTCTACTCGGGCCGGGTCGGCACCGGCTTCACCGACGCCGAGCTCACCCGCCTGACCCGGCTGCTCGAGGAACGGGAGCAGGCCGGTTCGCCGTTCGACCCTGCCCCGCCGGTCAAGGGGGTGCGCTTCGTCCGCCCCGAACTGGTGGCGGAGGTCACCTTCACCGAGTGGACCGGCGCCGGCATCCTGCGCCACCCGGCCTACAAGGGGCTGCGCGACGACCGGGAGCCCCGCGAGATAGTCCGGGAAGGGACACCCTGACTCAGCGGCGGTCGAGCCGGACCAGGGTGGCGGCGATGGGCGGGGTGCCGGGATCGCCCTGGTGCCACAGCACCAGGCCGTGGACCGTCCCCCGCCCGGCCAGTTCCGACCACTCCAGCGCGAACGTGACGTCGCCGCCCGGCTCGACCGGCACCGGGCCACCGGAGAGGGCCAGGCCAGGTCCCTCGTTGGGGGTGGAGTCGTTGACCACCCACAGGGCGAGGTCGTAGGTGGAGGGGTCGCGGGTGACGAAGCCGACCACCACGAACCGGTAGTTCCCGGGCGCCGGTCCCGGAACCGTGATCTGCTCGGGAGAGTCGTCGTAGACCGGGAACGGGAGGAGGTCCTCGGCGTCGAAGCCGTCGCCTTCGTCGTCGTGGTACACGAAGAGGTCGAGGTCGGTCTGCACGTCGCCGCCGTCCGCGTCGCTGATCGCCCCCCCGATCAGCTGTGCCCCGGCCGGCACCTCGAGGTCGTAGACGTTGACCCCTGCGCCCGGCTCGGGACTGGTGTCCTCCTCCGCCGTCGCCACCTGCTCACCGGAGAAGCGGCGGACGGTGGCCGGACCGTAGGCGACACCCGACAGGCTGCCGCCGAAGCCGGCCCACACCTCGAGCGGGGCGGAGCCCTGGGGCTTAGCTGCCTCCAGAGTGACCTCGGCGGGAGCGGCCAGCAGGACGGGGCGTGCCGTCACCGGCAGGCGCAGGGCCGTTTCGCCGGACTCGAGGACGAGCGTCCCGAAGGCGAACTCGCCGATCGGCGCGTCCCCCACCGCCAGCGTGATGTCGAGCGCCTGGGTGTCGCCGGGCGTGATCTCGAACTCGGCCGGTTCGACCGTGGCCGCCAGGCCCGCCAGCCCTTCGACACTCGCCCGCCACGTCCGCGGCTCGGGATCCACGCTGGTCGCCGTCCGCCGGGTCGAGGCCCGGCCGGCCAGGGCGGAGAACGTCACCGACGGCAGGTTGAGGTCGCCGGCCCGCAGCACGTCCAGATCGCCGTCGACCACGTCCGGGTCCATGCCTTCCACGACCCGGCGGTAGTCGTCGGGCGTCACGTCGAGCACGAGGCCGGGCGCGGCGGCCCGGTTGGGATCGAATCGGCCGGCACCGACGTCGAAGGCGACGGAGTCGCTGCCGTCGGGAATGTTGCTCAGCCCGCTGGCCGCCGTGGTCATGAGGGCCGAGCGGATGGCGGCCGGTGACCAGTCGGGATGGAGCTGGCGGAGGAGGGCCGCGGCGCCGGCGACATGGGCAGCGGACATAGAGCTCCCACCCCAGACATCGAACGTGAGGGAGGGGTAGCCGGGGATCGGCGTCGGGGTCACGGCGGACACGATGTCGATCCCAGGCGCCACCAGGTCGGGCTTGAGCACGTCGGGGAGCGCCTCCTGGGGCCCCCGGGAGGAGGACTCCTCGACCTGGTCGGCGGGGGCACCCACCTCGGCCCCCGCGCTCAGGCTGGCCACCGGGTCCGTGGCCCCGGCGAGAAATGCCTTCACCGACTGACCGTCGACGGGCCGGAGCGTGATGGCGGGAATCCACAGGGGCGGCGCGAAGACGGTGCCCTCCTCCTCGGGGAGGTAGAGGGCGGCGCCGGCCGCGCCTGCGTCGGCCAGGATCTTGAGGCTGTCGTCGTCGGACTCCAGGTCGACGAGGCACAGGACCACACGGCCGCTGACCTTCGCCGCGTCGAGGGTGTCCGGCCGGCACAGCTCCGCTTCTTCGGCGGGCACGCCCGGGGCGGCGGCCGTGGCGGCGTCCACCATGGGGGTGTCGGGCAGGGCGACGGAGACGACCTCACCCTTGACGGCCATGGAAGCGCCGGCGGCGCTGACCTGGATCGCCCCCTCGAACGTGCGGGCCAGGGTGGAGACCCCAACGGCGGTGACCCAGGGGTTGTCGGCCGGGCTCTCGATGGCGGGGAGGTCGGTACCGCTGTCGCCCACGCTGGCCGACACGAACACCCCCGCCTCGGTGGCGTTGAGGAGGGCCATCTCGAACGGCGTCGGCACCGCCTGCTTGTAGATGCCGCCGATCGACAGGTTGAGCACGTCGACACCGTCGGCCACGGCGGCGTCGATGGCCGCCGTCAGGTCGGCGTCGTCACAGTCCCCTTCGTTCCAGCACGTCTTGTAGACCGCCAGATGGGCCCGGGGAGCGATGCCGGCGAGAGCCTCGATGCCGAGGTCGTTTCCCTTCAGGTCGGGCCGGACCCCGCCGTTGCCCACGGCGATGCCGGCGACGTGGGAACCGTGCCAGAGGGCGTCCCGGGCCGAGAGGAAGTCCTCCTCGATCACCTTGTCGCGGCCGAAGCCCTCGACGAAGTACCGGGCACCGACGAGCTTTCCGTTGCACAGGTCGGCCGCCCACTGCTCGCCCTTCTGGCAGGTGCCCTTCCAGCCCTCGGGCACCGTGTAGCTGCCGTCGTCGGCGAAGCTCGGATGTTCGGGATGGATGCCGGAGTCGACGATGCCGACCACGACCCCTTCCCCGGCATGGTCCGCGCCCCCGGCCTGCTCCCAGATCCCCTGCGGCAGCCCGAGGAACTCGAAGGCCTCCCCCACGGTCCCGGGAGCCGCCACCGGCCCTCCACGCACGTGAAAGCGCGACGACGGGGCGACGGCCGCCACCGACGGGAGGCGCCGCAGGCGGGCCGCCTCGGTCGGGGTGAGCCGGGCCGCGAAGCCGTTGAGGGCGGTTCGGAACCGGTAGGCGGGTCGCCCGGGATCGACGCCGGCGCCGGCCAGGGTCTCCGCCTCCAGGCGGTCGAGGCGGTCGACGTAGCGG
>JBOGFO010000617.1:0-2417 GCA_050743445.1 Acidimicrobiia bacterium | reverse complement strand
CCGCCCGCCACCGCTCCGCCCGCCGATCCCACCGCGCCCACCCAACCCCCGGATCAAGGAGGTACCCAGTGACGACCCTCAAGGTGACGTCCGAGCAGCTCCAGTCGGTCTCGAGCCAGCTCCAGGCCGGCAAGGAGGACGTGGAGCAGCAGCTCACGTCGATGGAGACGAAGGTGAGGTCCCTGGTCGATGCCGACTGGTCGGGGGCCGCCTCCGACTCGTTCCGCGACCTGTGGGACAAGTGGCACACCGGCGCCGCCCAGGTGCGCGACGCCCTCCAGGGCATCTCCACCATGCTCAACGAGACGGCCAAGGCCTACCAGGAGACCGAGGACGCCCTCGCCACCCAGCTCCGCGGCGGCCACTGACCCTTCAGCACCTAGCCCGTGGCTGATCCCGACCTCTACGTCGATCTCGACGCCATGCACGAGCTGGCGAGCCAGCTCGGCCAGATCCGCGCCGCCCTGGTGGAAGCCAAGGACATGATCAACTCCTTCGACCCACGGCTCGGCTCCGAGCGGGTCGAGGACGCCCTCAACGACTTCCTCTCCGGCTGGCAGGACGGCCGCAACCGGATCATCGAAGGGGTCGAGGCGCTGATCGGCCAGTGCCAGGGATCGATCGACACCTACCTGGAGAACGAGCGGCGGATCATCAAATCGACCGGGAAGGGCGGCTAGCAAAGTGGTGGTGCGGAGGTGGGACCTGGTCGGGGGCGACCCCGCGCCCGGTGACCCGGACGCGTACGACGAGCTCGCCGGGCACCTCCGCCGCACCTCCGACAATGCCTCCAACGCCCACACACGGTTGTCCGCCCTGAAGGAGGCCGTCGACGACAGTATCTGGAAGGGCGTGGCGGCAGACGCCTTCCGGGAGCAGATCGACAAGCTCCCCGGGGACCTGAAGCGGCTCTTCGAGTCCTACGGCGCAGCGGCTGACGCCATGGCCGAGTACGGCCAGGCGCTCCGTACGCTTCAGACCGAGGCGACGGGCCTCGTCGAGGGGGCAGAACGTGCTCGAGACGATGAGGATGTGCACCGCCAGGCCCTGAACGGCGCCGTCACCGCCGATCCGACCACTCCGACGGCTCCCTACGACGACGCGATGGAGGCCGCCCGGCAGCGGATACGGGAGGCCAAAACCGGAGTCGATTCAATCCGGGAGCGCCGCCAGGGTGCCGAGACCAAGGCCATCGCCGGACTGGACCATGCCGGCGACGTCGGCATTCACAACAAGAAGTGGTACCACAAGGTGCTCTCCGAACTTGCCGACGCCGCCGAGTGGGTCGCCTTCGCCCTCTCCGTCGTCGCCGTCGTGGTCGTCGTCGTCGTGTTGTTGACAAACCCCATCGGCTGGGCGGCCCTCAGTGCGGCCCTGGCGGCCGCCGCCCCGCTGTTCACATGGGCCACGGCGGCGTCGGCCTTTGCCGTCCTGTTCAAAGGGGTCAACTTGTGGCTCGGTGATCAGGACGTCGATGGCGGGGAGCTTGCCAAGGACGCGGCGTGGGTCGCCTTCTCCTACGGATTCGGAAGGGCGCTGGGCACGGTCGACGTGCCCGGCCTCCGCGTCACCACGACACAGTTCACGCAGCGGGTCACCGAACTGCGGCCTCTGCTGCGGGTCGTCACCGCAATGGATGACCTGCTGCTAGTGGAAGCCCGCACCGTTGTGAACGTCATTCGGGTAACCAGGATCAGGCCAGTCGCCATCCCGATCAACGTCGGAGCGATCTGGGACTACACCGCGTCGAACGCGTACGACATTCCGAAGTACCTCAGTGACAATCCTGCTGTCGACCGTCATCTGGCTGGGCGGCCGGCGGCTCCGGCGTTGGGTGTCGCTCTTGGCGGCGACGTCTCGTGCCAGGCCGTCCACGTTGCTACTCCCAGAGGCGGAGGTTCGCCGTGAGCCGATCACGCCCCCGCCGACCCAGATTCTTCAGCCTGAACCGGCCGGAATGGCAGGAGACGCTGCCCCGCCCTCTCCGTATCGCGGCGGAGTTGCAGTTCGGAACGCTCGTTCTGGCCGCCGTCGTCGGCGCAATCCTTGACGGGAACATCATCGGGATCCCGATGGCACTCGGCTTCACCGGCTTCATGTTCCTGTTCCTGACGGGATTTCGGGAGGACCGCCGGATCAACAGTCCGGCCGCCTGGTGGGCAGTCGTGATCCTGATCGCCGGATTGGGGCTCTTCCTCACAGCCGTGATGATCTTCGACCCACCGGAGTAGGAATCTCGTGAGCAGCCGGGCTCGGCCGCGATCCAGCTTCTTCACCAACAACCGACGCTTCGGGTCATGAGCGCGCCAAGTCCCGCTGAGACGCCAGCAGTGCGGGCGCAGAAGATCGTGGTGGCGGTCCTGCTTGTGGTCTACACGGCGGCCGTGGCGCTCAGCCCGGCTATCTCGATGTTCACC
>JBOGFO010000616.1:0-3714 GCA_050743445.1 Acidimicrobiia bacterium | reverse complement strand
GGCGAGGAGGCTGGCCTCGATCGCCGTCTCGGCCGGGTCGGCGGCCCGGCGCTGCCGCTCGGCCAGGGCGGTGAAGGCGGCCACCTGGGCGGCGGTCTCCGTTTCGGTCCAGCCCAGCTCGCCGGCCAGCAGGGCGGCCACGGCCGGGGCGGCGGCGACGGTGGCGGCGGCGTCGAGGAGCAGCGCCCGGGTGCGGCGCGAGAGGACGTCCTCCAGGGTGAGAGCCATCTCGTAGCGGGCGGCGTAGACCGCCTCGGCGACCAGGTAGGGGAGCCCGGGCACCAGGGGCTCGGCCAGGCCGGGATGCTCGGCGACCATGGCCGCCACGGTCCGGGCCTGGCCGCCGTAGCGGCCGGCCAGATGCTCGGCCACGTCGGTGGCCACACCGAGGCGCTCGCCGGCGCCCGGGCCCGACACCTCGTCGTAGCCCTCGGCCCCGAAGAGGGGCACCGAGGCGGTGCGGGAGCGGCCGGCGGCCGTCCGGTCCCCGGCCTTCCGGCGCATCTCGAGCGCCTCGTCGACGGCGTCGGCCGCCATCTTGCGGTAGGTGGTGAGCTTTCCGCCCACGATCGAGACCATCCCCGAGGGGCTGATCCGCACCGAGTGGCGCCGGGACAGGTCGGCCGTCCGCCCGGTGACTGTTTTTCCTGGGACACCCCGGGCCCCGGGCGTCCCGCCCACCAGAGGCCGGAGCCCGGCCCAGCGGCCGAGCACCTCCGAGCGGTCGACCGGGGTCCGGATCCAGGCGTTGAGGGCGCCGAGGAGGTAGTCGACATCGGCGGCCGTGCAGGTCGGCTCGTCCAGGGGGCCGTCGTAGTCGGTGTCGGTGGTGCCCACGTAGACCCGCTCCCCCCACGGGACGACGAACACCGAACGCTTGTCGCCGGAGACGGGCAGGACGGCGGCCACCTCGAGGTGGGGCCGGCCCGCGGGCAGGGTGATGTGCACCCCCTTGGCGGGGCGGATGGAGCCGGGATTGCGGCCCTCGTCCAGGGCCCGGAGCTCGTCGGCCCAGACCCCGGCGGCATTGACGACCACCTTGGCGGAGACGTCGAGCGAGGTTCCCTCCCGGCGGTCGGTGAGCACCGCCCCCGTGACCTGGTCGCCGGTCCGGCGCAGCCCGGTGGCCTCCACGTAGTTGGCCACCACGGCCCCGTGGCTGGCCGCCGTTTTCACCACGGTGAGGGTGAGCCGGGCGTCGTCCACCCGGGCGTCGTAGTAGAGGAACCCCGCCGCCAGCCGGTCGACGTCGAGGTCGGGCATCCGTTCCAGGGTCTCGGCATGGGACAGGCGCCGGTGCAGCTTGCCGATCCGGGCCCCGCCGGTGGCGTCGTACATCCACAGCGCCACCCCAATGGCGCGGGCGTAGGCCCGGGCCCCGGCCTTGCCGGCGGTGCCGCTGGCGAAGACCGGGATCAGGAAGGGGAGCGGGCGGACCAGATGGGGCGCCAGGCGCAGGAGCCGCTGGCGCTCGGCCAGGGCCTCGTAGACGAGGCGGAACTCCCGCTGGTTCAGGTACCGGAGCCCGCCATGGACGAGCTTGGACGAGCGCGACGAGGTCCCGGCGGCAAAATCTCCCCGCTCCACCAGCGCCGTGCGCAATCCCCGGGTGACGGCATCGAGGGCGACCCCGGCGCCCGTGATTCCCCCGCCGATCACCAGGAGGTCGAGGGGCTCAGAGGCCAGGCGCTGAAGGTAGGCCTGCCGTTCCGCACCCGAGAATTTCACGGAAACCGATCCTAGGGGCCACGCTCCGATTCCCGGAGGCGGCACATTCCCGGCATAGCGTGGCCGCGACAGGGGAATAGTTGCGACGAAGGTTTTCTAGGGTCGAAGCGCGGGGAGATAGCTGAACGATGCAGTCGGTGATGGAACGAATCTGGCCCCTCGAGCAGGTGAAGCTTCCAGCGGCGCTGGCATGGCGAACCAAGGGCAGCTGCCGGGGTAGCGACTCCATGGTCTTCTACCCGCCCGCCGACGACGACACCCTCGCCGCGCCGGCCAAGCGGATCTGCGCGGACTGCCCCGTGCGCCAGCCCTGCCTGGAGTTCGCCCTCGCCACCCGTGAGAAGCACGGCGTCTGGGGCGGGCTCACGGAGCGGGAGCGCCGCCGGGTGCTCCGCCAGCGCCGCCGGTCGGCCTAGCCGCCCTGCCGGCCCGACGGCCCGGCAACAGAACGAGAACGGCTCGTCACCGGCGATAACCTCGCTGGCGTGACCACCGACACCGCCGCCTTCTCCTGGGCCCCCATCCTCAACAAGCTGCTCACCCGGCAGGATCTGGACGCCTCCGAGGCGGAATCCGCCATGGCCACCATCCTGGAAGGTTCGGCCACCCCGGCCCAGATCGCCGGCTTCGTCGTCGCCTTGCGGGCGAAGGGCGAGACGGCGGCGGAGATCGCGGCCCTGGCCCGCACCATGCTCGCCTTTGCCGAGCGGGTCGAGGTCGATCCGGGCGCCGGCCCGCTGCTCGACACCTGCGGGACGGGCGGCGACCGGTCCGGGTCCATCAACGTGTCCACGGTGGCCGCCTTCGTCGCCGCCGGGGCCGGGGCCCGGGTGGCCAAGCACGGCAACCGCTCGGCCTCCTCGGAGTGCGGCTCGGCCGACCTCCTCGAGCAGCTGGGGGTGACGATCGACCCGGGTCCGACGGCCGTGGCCCGTTGCATCCAGGAGGCCGGCATCGGGTTCTGCTTCGCCCCCCGTTACCACCCCGCCCTCCGCCACGCCAGCCCGACCCGCCGCGAGCTGGGCGTCCCCACCACCTTCAACTTCCTCGGTCCCCTGGCCAACCCGGCCGGGGCCCGGCGCCAGTCGCTGGGCGTCTCCGATCCGGCCATGGCCGAGCGGGTCGTGGCCGCCCTGGCCGAGCTCGGCTGCGAGCACGCCCTGGTCTTCCACGGCCATGACGGCCTCGACGAGCTGACCACCACCACCACGTCGGCGGTGTGGGAGCTGACCGGCGGGGAGGTCCGCACCTTCGTGCTCGACCCGACCGAGCTCGGCATCCCCCAGGCCGTCCCCGCCGATCTGCGGGGTGGGGGCCCGGTGCGCAACGCCGAGGTCGCCATCGAGGTGCTCTCCGGCGCCAAGGGGCCCGCCCGCGACATCGTCGTGCTCAACGCCGCTGCCGCCCTGGTGGCGGGGGGAGTGGTCGCCGGCTTCGCCGAAGGCATCGAGGCCGCCGACGCCTCTCTGATCGAAGGCCGGGCGGCCGCAGCCCTGGAGCAGCTGACTGCCCTGAGCTCGGCCGGGGATGGCACCGCCGGACCATGACCACCACCGGGCTCCAGTGCCCCGGCTGCGGGCACGTCCACCCTCTGGCCGAGGTGGCCGGCCAGGAGCGGTTCCGCTGCATCGGATGCCGGCGACTCCTCGCGGTGCCCGAATCAGTGGCCGCGCCACCGTCGGCCCCGGTGGTCGACAGCGACCTGACCCGGGCCCACCCGGCCCCCGTGCGACCGGGGTCGGACGGCGGGGGCAGGCCGGCGCCGGCCCCCCGGTCCGCATCCGGTGCGACCGCATCAGCTCCGCCCGGCTCCTCGGCGGCCGTCTCCGCCGGCGCCGAGCTCCCGGCGTTCGTCCGGGTTCCGGTGTGGCTGCGGGCGCTGGGGCTGGGATTCGCCGTCTCCGCCGCCCTGCTCCGGGCGGTGGGCCTCCTCGACGTCGACGCCGTTCTCGACGCCTTCGCCGGCGAGGGCGTGCGCCGCTACAG
>JBOGFO010000615.1:0-4920 GCA_050743445.1 Acidimicrobiia bacterium | reverse complement strand
GCCTCAGGCAGCTCGGCGGCCAGCGCCAGGGCCAGCGCCCCCGAGCCGGTGCCGAGGTCGGCCACGGCCGAGCTGGTCTCCCCCGCCGCCCAGGCCCCGCCCGCCCCCCGGCGGACCCCGGCCCGGGCCGCTTCCTCCAGGGCGACCTCGGCGGTGATCTCCGTCTCCGGCCGGGGGATGAGGACGCGCCCGTCGACGAGCAGGTCCAGGTCCCGGAAGGGCCAGTGGCCGATGACGTACTGCAGCGGCTCGCCGCCCCGCCGGCGGGTCACCATGGCCTCCAGGCGGGCTGCGCCCCGGGCGGTGGCGGGCGCCTCCCACTCGGTCGCCGGCCGGCCGCTGGCCTCCTCGGTCAGCCAGCGCGCCTCTCGGGGGTTGCCCAGGCGCCGGGCCGCCTCGGCGTCGAGATCGGCCCAGGAGACCGTCCGCACCGCCACGCTCCCAGGCGCCTCCGTCCGGTTCACCCGGGGGTACCCGCCAGCTGGGCGGCCCGATCGGCCTCGACCATGGCGTCGACCAGCTGGTCGAGGTCCCCGTCGAGCACGGCGTCGAGCTTGTGGACGGTCAGCCCGATGCGATGGTCGGTGACCCGGTTCTCCTTGTAGTTGTAGGTCCGGATCTTCTCCGAACGCCCGCCGCCGCCCACCTGGGCCCGCCGGGCGCCGGCCAGCTCGGCCGCCTGCCGCTCCTGCTCGGCGGCCAGGAGCCGGGCCCGCAGGATGCGCATGGCCTTGTCCTTGTTCTGGAGCTGGCTCTTCTCGTCCTGGCACGAGACCACGATGCCGCTGGGCTTGTGGGTGATCCGCACCGCCGAGTCGGTGGTGTTGACGGACTGCCCGCCGGGGCCGGTGGAGCGGTAGACGTCGATCTCGAGATCGTTGGGATCGACGGAGACGTCGACCTCCTCGGCCTCGGGGAGGACGGCCACGGTGGCGGCGCTGGTGTGGATGCGACCCTGGCTCTCGGTCACCGGCACCCGCTGCACCCGGTGGGGGCCGGCCTCGTGCTTGAGCCGGCTCCACACCTGGTCCCCCTTGACCAGGAAGCTCGCCTCCTTGAATCCGCCCATGTCGGAGGGCTGGACGGAGAGCATCTCCAGCTTCCAGTGCCGGCGCTCGGCGTAGCGCTGGTACATCCGCACCAGGTCGCCGGCGAACAGGTTGGCCTCCTCGCCGCCCTCGGCCCCCCGGACCTCCACGATCACGTTCTTGTCGTCGTTGGGGTCCCGGGGCAGGAGGAGCACCTTGAGCTCGCTCTCCAGGTCGCCGAGGAGGGCCTCCTTCTCGGCCAGCTCCTCCTTGTAGTAGTCGCGCATGTCCGCGTCGTCCTCGGAGCGGATGAGCTCCCGGGCCTCGTCGGCGTCGGCCCGGGCCTGCCGCCAGGACCGGTACGCCTCGACGATCGGGCGCAGCTCGTTGTGGCGCCTCCCGGCGTCGCGCGTGGCCGCCTGGTCGCCGGCGGCATAGATGGAGGGGAGTCGCTCTTCGAGCGATTCGAGCTCTGACTCAAGGTCCGCGAGACGGTCAAACACGCCTCAAGGCTAACGGTCGTAGCAGGACCCTCCAGTTCCGGTGACGAAAACGGACATAGGCGCCACCCTCCCCTCCACCTCGCGCCGCGAGATTGCCGATGACCAGGGGGAACACACCGACTGGAGGATCCCTCGTGGCTGGGTTTGAGAAGAGCGTCTCCCGTCTTGTCGCGCTCGGATTGGCGGTCACGTTCGTGGCCGGCTGCGGCGGCGGCGACGAGGCCAACGCTCAGAAGGGTCTGATCATCGGCGAGTCGACCACGACGTCGGAGGCCGCGCCGGCGCCCACGATCCCGCCGGACCCGACCACCACCACCTCTCCTCCGGTCACCGCCCCGCCCGCCCCGGTCGCGCCGTTGCCCCTCGGCTTCCCCGACGGCACCCCCTACGGGCCGGCCGTCGCCTTCTCGAGCTCCGTGCCCGTTCCCCAGGACCTGGTCTTCGTGCTCGCCATCGGCTCCGACGCCCGCCCCGGCCAGGACATGCGCCGGACGAACGGAGACTCCATCCACCTGCTGGCGGTCGACCCCCGCACCGGCGCCGGCACCGTGCTCGGCTTCCCCCGCGACTCTTGGGTCAACGTGCCCGGCAAGGGCACCCGCAAGATCAACTCGGCCCTGGCCCTGGGCGGTCCCCAGCTCATGGCCGAGACGGTGCGCCAGCTCACCGGCCTGCCCGTCCACTACTACGTGGTCACCGGCTTCGAGGGCTTCGAGCGGATCGTCAACGACCTCGGCGGCGTGCACGTGAACGTCGACCGCAAGATGCGGGACAAGAACTCCGGGGCCATGTTCGACCCGGGCTGGCACCACATGGACGGCTACGAGGCCCTGGCCTACTCCCGTAACCGCTACGACGTGCCCGACGGCGACTTCGGCCGGTCCCTGCACCAGGGCAACGTGATCATGTCCGCCCTGGCCAAGCTGCGGGCCGAGGTGGGTGACGACGCCGGGATCCAGCGCTGGATCGGTGTCCTCCTCAAGCACGCCGACCTCGACTCCCCGCCCCAGCAGCTGACCGAGCTGGCCACCCTGGCCCGCAACCTCGACCCGGCCAACATCACCAACGTGGTCCTGCCGGGCCGGGTGGGCAACGCCGGCGGGCAGTCGGTCGTGCTCCTGGGCGACGAGGCCCGGGCCATCTTCAACGACCTCCGGCCCGACGCGGTCATCGGCGGCGCCACCGGCTGACGCCAGGCCGTCCCGGCCGTCTCGCCCGGGGCCGTCCTGGCCACCGGTGGCGGTGGACCACCAGCCGGGCAAGGAGACCACCGTCCACCGCATCACCATCGGTCCGGGCGGCAGCAGCGGTTGGCATCGCCACCATGACGGCGGTGTCTTCCTGGTGCTGTCGGGCACCCTGACCAACTACGGGCTCGACGGGCCGGCCTGCGAGCCGGTGGAGGTCAAGGCAGGCGAGGCCGTCTTCGTCCCGCCCCATCCCCACCACGCCCATTCTGGGATTGAACCAGGGCAGCGAGCCGCTGGAGCTGATCTCCGTCTACTTCAACGTGCCGCCGGGCGAGCCCAGCCGGCTCGACGCCGAAGCACCGGCGGAGTGCCCGGCTGACCTGCGTTAGGCCGCGTGGCCCCGGGCCTCGACCTCGGCCAGCTCGGCCGGTGACAGCACCGCCTTGAGCGAGGTGATGGCCACCTCCAGCTGGTCGTCCGTGGGCGGGCGGGTGGTGAGCTTCTGGAGGGCCAGGCCCGGCTTCATGGCCGCCGCCACCCAGGGCCGGCGCATGTTCCGGGCCGCGAAGCGGATGATCTCGTAGCTCAGGCCCGCCAGCAGCGGGATGAGCAGGAGCCGGGAGGCGATGAGGACCACCCAGCCGGGCCGCCCGAGGACGGAGTAGGCCAGGATCGTCACCACCATGACGGTGAGGAGGAAGTTGGTGCCGCAGCGGACGTGGGCGGTGGAGAACCGCTGGGCCGAGGCCGGGGTGAGCTCCACGTCGTTCTCGTAGGCGGCGATCGCCTTGTGCTCGGCGCCGTGGTACATGAACACCCGGCGGATGTCGGCGACCTGGCCGATGGCGGCGATGTAGCCCAGGAACAGGGCCAGCCGCAGCCCGCCCTCCATCAGGCTGAAGGCCAGCCCGCCGTCGACGAACCGGTTCAAGCCCCGGGCGGCCAGGGCGGGGAACACGATGAACACGGCCGAGAAGAAGGCGACGGCCAGGGCCACGGTGCCGCCCGTCGCACCCGTGGACGCCTGCTCGGACGGCGCGGCGGCCTGGTTGGTGGACCAGGTGAGGGCCCGCATGCCGAGCGACATGGACTCGATCAGGGTGGCCACCCCCCGGGCCAGGGGCACCCGGGCGAAGCGCCTCGCCCACGTCGGGGCCGGGTTGACCTCGGTGCGGATGTCGCCGGAGGGCGTGCGCACGGAGACGGCCCAGGCCGTCGCCCCGCGCATCATCACGCCCTCCATGACCGCCTGACCCCCGACGTAGCGGGGCTCGGGCATCTGCACAGTGCCTCCCTACCCGGCGGCGGTTACTTCTTCTTGGTCTGGGCCGCCTGGGTCTTGGCGTAGCGACGCTGGAAGCGCTCCACCCGGCCACCGGTGTCCACCAGCTTCTGCTTTCCGGTGTAGAAGGGGTGGCACTCGCTGCACAGCTCGACCCGCAGCTCGGTCCTGGTGGCGCGGGTGACGAACGTGTTGCCACAGGAGCAGCGCACGTTGCAGGCCACGTAGTCGGGGTGGATTCCGGTCTTCATGACGCTCCAGTCTAATTCGGAGTTGGGCGTCAGCCGCCCGAGGTGGGGGCCTTGGCGATCTCGGCCAGGAATTCGTCGTTGCCCTTGGTGGTCTTGATCTTGTCCATGAGCAGCTCCAGGCCGGCCCCGCCCTCCAGGGCGTTGAGCACCCGGCGCAGCTTCCACACCTGCTGGAGCTGGATCCGGTCGAAGAGCAGCTCCTCGTGGCGGGTGGAGGATGCCTCCACGTCGATGGCGGGGTAGATCCGCCGCTCGGCCAGGCGCCGGTCGAGGCGCAGCTCCATGTTGCCCGTGCCCTTGAACTCCTCGAAGATCACCTCGTCCATCCTGCTTCCCGTCTCGATGAGGGCGGTAGCCAGGATCGTCAACGATCCACCCTCCTCGATATTCCGGGCGGCCCCGAAGAACTTCTTCGGCGGGTACAGGGCGCCGGAGTCGACACCACCGGAGAGGATCCGCCCCGAGGCGGGGGCGGCCAGGTTGTAGGCCCGGGCCAGGCGGGTGATCCCGTCGAGGATGATGACGACGTCCTTGCCCATCTCGACCAGGCGCTTGGCCCGCTCGATGGTGAGCTCGGCCACCTGGGTGTGCTCCTCCGAGGGCCGGTCGAAGGTGGAGGCCACCACCTCGCCCCGCTGGACGTGGCGGCGCATGTCGGTGACCTCC
>JBOGFO010000614.1:0-6610 GCA_050743445.1 Acidimicrobiia bacterium | reverse complement strand
GGCGCCGTGGTCGGCGGCCACGGCCTGGGCCCCGGCCGCCGTGACCGGGCCCCGGAACCGCACGATGAGCGACGAGCCGTCGGCCGGGTCGGCGACGGCGGCCAGCCTCGGCATCGCCCCGGCCGGGGCCATCGGAGCGGCCAGCGCGGGCGCGGCGAGCACACAAGCCACCACTCCGACCAGCATCCGGCGACGCGACATCGATCCTGCATCCCCTTCGGCACCCGGGATTCCGATTCCGAACCTTCGACGCCGGCCCCGGTCGTTCCCGCCCAAGGGGACGAAGGAGGTAGAACCTCCCATTCCGGGAGGGGCGGGGCGAATCTGCCGCTCACCGCGACTACACGAGCGAGGCGGTAGTTGGACACAAGGATGTCCACAATGGAAGGCGTGGGGCGACGGAATCGCGGGTTCTTGATGTCAGTGCGCGTGCAGCGCGACGGGGCGGTTGCGGCGGACTACGCCCTTGCGCTCCCCGCGGTCGCCAAGATGGGCGAGTTGCCGTTGGATCCCGGGGTCACGTTCCTTGTCGGCGCCAACGGCAGCGGAAAGTCGACCATTCTCGAAGGCATCGCCGTCGCCGCCGGCCTCAATGCCGAGGGCGGCTCACGGAACTTCCGATTCGGGACCAAGGCGACGCACTCGACCTTGCACGAACACCTTGTGCTCACCCGAACCGGGAAACCGAGGACCGACTTCTTCCTGCGTGCGGAGAGCTTCTACAACGTCGCTACGGAGATCGACACCCTCGGTCTCTACGACTCCTACGGCGGGTCGTCCCTGCATGCACGATCCCACGGCGAATCATTCCTCGCCGTGGTTCTCCATCGCTTCGGCCCCGACGGCCTTTACCTCCTCGACGAGCCAGAAGCTGCCCTGTCTCCACAGGGCCAACTAACCCTCCTGCGCGCCATGTACGAACTCGTCGAAGCTGGAAGCCAGTTCATCATCGCCACCCACTCACCCATCCTGGTGGCCTTCCCCGGAGCCGCCATCTTCGAATGTTCGCAGGACGGCGTGGAGTGCGTCTCGTTCGATGACGTTCCCCAGACCCGGCTCTACCGATCGTTCCTCGACGATCCCGGCCGGTTCCTCCACTATCTCTTCGCTCCCGACGAGGAAGAGCCGTAGACCACTCCGCCACGGCACAGACTGGCGAGCGGGAATTGCACCCTATATTCCACGCCATCGAGCCCATCCAGTCGCCGCCGACGTGCTTCCACCACAAAGACCGCCAGACCGGGCGGGCCTGCACGCGCTGCGGGCGCCCGGCCTGTGCCGACTGCCTCCACGATGCCCCGGTCGGCTCCCATTGCTGGCAGTGCATCAAGGCCGCCCAGCCGCCGATGAAGGAGCGGGCCCGGCGCTGGAATGCCACCGCCGGGGCGCTGGTCACGCGGGTCATCATCGCCCTCAACATCGGCGTGTTCGTGCTCACCGCCCTGACCGGCGGGGCCATGGGCCGGGGCGGCGAGCTGCAGTTCCGCCTCGCGCTCTTCGGCCCGGCGGTGGCGGCGGGGGAGTGGTACCGGCTCGTCACGTCCGGCTTCGTGCACTACGGCATCCTCCACATCGCCTTCAACATGCTGATCCTGGCCCGGTTCGGCCAGATGCTGGAGCCGGCCCTGGGCCGGGCCCGGATGACCGCTCTCTATCTCTCCGCTCTCCTCACCGGCTCCCTGGGCGTGGTGCTGATGGAACCCACGGGCGTGACCGCCGGCGCCTCAGGGGCGGTCTTCGGCCTGGTGGGGGCGGCGGCCGTCGGGCTGCGCCAGCGGGGCATCAACGTGTGGCAGTCCGGTATCGGGCCACTCCTGGCCATCAACCTGGTCTTCACCTTCGCCGTCCCGGGGATCTCCATCGGCGGCCACCTGGGCGGCCTGATCGGCGGGGTGGTGGTGGGCGGCGTGATGCTCCGGGCGCCGGACGAGCCCCGGCCGGTGGTCGAGGGGCTGCTGTTCGCCCTCGCCGTGTCCGCCCTCGCATTCGGTGGGGCGGTGTGGGCCGCCGGTAACTGAGCTCCATCCGACTTCGGGCACGGATTTTCTCAACAGTTGAGAAAATCGGTGCCCGAATCTGGTCAGGGAGTCGCCGGTGACTTCGGCGCTACGACCGGCGCAGGAACCGGGACAACGCTTCGCGGTGGGCGGCGGTGCGGCCCATGGCGGTGATGGCGGCCCGCTCCTCTTCGAGCTGGGTCTCGAAGGTCGACGTACCCGAGAGGTCGAGGAGCCGGCGGCTGGCCGCGGCCACATCCCCGGGCCAGTCGGCGAGCCTGGTGGCCAAGGCGAGCGCCGTCTCGACCACCCGGTCGTCGTCGGCCAGCTCGTCGACCAGGCCGCAGGCCAGGGCGTCCACGGCGCTCACGTCGTCGTTGCGCAGGATCATCCGCACCGCCTGCTGGTGGCCCACGACCCGGGGGAGGAGCCAGGTGAGGCCGCCGTCGGGCGTGAGCCCGGCAGTCAGGTAGGCGACCCGGAAGAAGGCGCGGCGGGCGGCCACCCGCAGGTCGGCGCCCAGGGCCAGGCTGAGGCCGCCGCCGGCGGCAACGCCGTTCACGGCCGCCACCACGGGCTTGGGCATCCGGCGCAGCTCCACCATGGCGGCATGGAACGGCTTGGTCAGCTGGCGCATGGGCTCGCCGCTGTCGGGGCCGCCGAAGCCGGCCATCCAGCGCAGGTCTCCGCCGGCGCAGAAGGCCCGGCCCTGGCCGGTGACCACGACCGCCCGGACGTCCGGGTCGCGTCCCACCCTCTCGACGGCGGCCAGCAGGTCGGTGATGTGGCGCGCATCGAGGACGCACAGCGCCTCGGGACGGCCCAGGCGGACCAGGGCGACCGACTTCTCATGCATCTCCACCGCGACGAGACTCATGACACTCACGCTAGTGGTCGGCTTGACACGAGCCCCGTCCGGCCGGAGACTGAATGTTCGTTCAGCTAGTCGACCAGCTCCCCCGGAGGTCCACCCATGACCAGCCGTTACGACGAGAAGGACGAGCTCTGCCACGAGGCGCCGTCCCCCGCCGACGACCCCTGGTGGCAGGAGAGCGTCGTGCTCACCTACTGGGACGAGGCCGCCGGGCTGGGAGGGCTGTTCCGGCTCGGCCACGAGGTCGGCCAGGGCACGGCCACCGCCTGGGTCGGCGTGGTGACCGACGCCGGCGAACGGTACCGCTGGTACCGGGGGGCCCTGCCGATGTCCGACGCCGACCGGACGAGCGACGGCGTCGGGCTGGCGGCGGCCGGGGTCACGTCCGTCCTGGAGGACGGGCAGCTGCGCTGGCGGGCCGACCGTCCCGAGTTCTCCTGCGACCTGGCCGTCACCGACTTCTATCCGATGACGAACCTGTGGCAGCTGGGCGACTCCAGCAGCCTGGCCCGGGAGTTCGCCCCCGAGCATTGGGAGGCGTCGGGCCGGGTCACGGGCACCGTCCGCCTCGGTGACCGGAGCTACGCCATCGACGGCCTGCACCACCGGGACCACTCCTGGGGTACCCGCAAGTGGAACACCATCCGGACCCACCGGTGGATCGCCGGGACAGTGGGCCCGGACCTCTCGTTCATGGGCCTGTCCTGGCTGGTCAACGACGGCACCCTGGTGACCGAGGGCTACGTCAACCGCAGCGGTGAGACCCTCACCGCGTCCGAGATCGACATCGTGGCCTACGTGGAGGTCGACGGCCTCTCGTGTCGGGGCGGCCGGGTCCGGATGGCGTTGCCCGACGGTACCGAGGTCGCCTTCGAAGCCGACCGGGTCGACGGGCTCCTCACGCTGCACCGCGACGTGGCCTGCGTCGACTCCATCTCCCGGATCCGCACCGCCGACGGGCGCACGGGCTTCTGCGACTTCGAGACGACCCACAACAGCCGGGGCGGAGTCGAGCCGGTCATCGTGACCGTGGGGGCCGCCATGGACGACGGGCTCTCCCGCCGCTAGGCATTGCAGCATGTACGAGGGGCGGGTTCCGACCGATACGGCGTGGGACCTCGTCGCCCGGCGGGCCCGCCTGTCCGGCGACGAGCCCCTCGTCACCTTCGTGGAGGACGGCCGGCCCGACGAGCACTGCTCGTGGGCGGCCATCGCGGCCCGGGCCGAGGCCCTCGCCGCCCGCCTCGCCGACCTCGGAGCCGGCCCCGCCGCCCCGGTGGCGCTGTTCGGGCTGAACAGCTCCGACTACGTCGTGGCCCTGGCCGGTCTGGCCCGCCTGGGGGCGGTGGCGGTCCCCCTCAATGCCCTGCTTACCCCCCGGGAGATCGCCTGGCAGCTGGCCGACGCCGGCGCGGTGGCCCTGCTGGCCGAGGTCGAGGGCACCAAGCGGATGGACGAGGCCGCCGACGCCACCGGCTTCACCGGCCCCCGCCTGAGCCTGCGGGGCGAGGCCGACGGCTGGGAGCCCCTGCCGGCGGCCGGCACACCGGCGCTGGCCCCGCCTGGTCCCGGCGACGTCTTCGAGATCCTCTACACCTCGGGCACCACCGGGCACCCCAAGGGGGTCATGCTCAGCCACCGGTCCATGGCGGTGGAGGCGGACAACGTCGCCTCCTACTGGGCCGCCCGGCCCGACGACGTCTTCCTGGCCGTGCTCCCGCTCTTCCACATCAACGCCCAGCTGGTCACGCTGTTCCCCGCCCTGGCCTCCGGCGCCCGGCTGGTCGTGGCCCGGGGCTTCTCGGCCCGGGGCTGGATCGACCTCGTCCGCGATCACGGCGTGACCATCAGCTCTCTGGTCGGCACCCAGGTCCGGATGCTGATGGCCACCGCCGAGCGCCCCACCGACGCCGACAACCGGCTGCGCTGCGTTCCCTACGGCCTCAACGTCCCCCTCGAGATGTGGGCCGCCTTCGAGCGCCGCTTCGGGGCGCCCCTGTGCAACATCTACGGCCTGACCGAGGCGGTGGCCATCGCCAGCGCCGCCCCCCTCCACGGCGACCGGCGGATCCCCAGCGTGGGCCGGCCCGCCCGGGGCAAGGCCATCGGCATCTTCGCCGAGGACGACACCGAGCTTCCCCCCGGCGCCGAGGGCGAGATCCGCATCCGCGGCGTTCCGGGGGTGTCGCTCATGCTCGGCTACCACAACCGGCCCGAGGAAACGGCCGCCGCCTTGCACGACGGCTGGCTGCACACCGGTGACCTCGGCCGGATGGACGAGGACGGCTATCTCAGCTTCGTCGACCGGCGCAAGGACGTGATCAAGCGGGGCGGGGAGAACGTCTCCGCCTCCGAGGTCGAGCTGGTGCTGGGCGAGTTCCCCGGCGTGGCCGAGGCGGCCGTGGTGGGCCGGCCCGACCCGGTGCGGGACGAGGCCGTGGTCGCCTTCGTGGTCGCCGCCCCCGGGGCCGGCCTCGACCCGGGAGCCCTCGACGAGCACTGCCGGGCCCGGCTGGCCCGGTTCAAGGTGCCCGAGGAGTACCGGGTGGTGGAGGCGCTGCCCCGGACCTCGATCGGAAAGGTGGAGAAGAAGACGCTGCGGGAACAGCTCGAGACGGAGACCCGATCATGACGGAGGCCGATACCTGATGGGGGGCGATGCTTGATGGAGGACAGGGTGAGCGAATCGCTGGTGGACTGGGACTACTGGCTGAACACCTGGCCGGACGGGCCGGTGGCCTGCACCCGGGCCAACGCCGCCGACGGCTACCCCCGGGCCCTCACGCCGATCAGCCAGGACCTGATCCTCACCTACGAGGAGGCCGCGGTCCGGCGCTTCTACTTCCACGGTCTCGGGGTGCTCAGGCCCGAGCAGGTCCCCGAGCCGTTCATGAACGCCTTCTACGGGCTCGTGTACCTCAACGCCGACCACATGGGGACGCTGGGGGAGGTCACCCCCGGCAGCTCGCGCCAGGCGATGTACCAGCAGTTCTTCGGGCTCGACGCCGACCCCGGTTACGTCGCGCCCAAGCTCGGCGTCAAAGCCCAGCTGGCGCAGGCGGCCACCGGGCTCCGGGTGCTGCCCCGCATGCTGAGCCTGGCCAAGAACACGGCGGCCGAGATCGAGCGCCAGTCGGCACGGGTGGTCGCCGCCCGCCCGTCGGGCGACCTGGCCGCGCTGGGCGAACGGGAGCTGGGTGCCTGGCTGCGCCGGCTCGACGGCCTCCAGGTCGACTGCTGGTACACGCTCATGACCGGGGCCGGCCTGGCCAGCGCCTCCTTCGAGGTGGCCCGCAAGCTCCTGGCCGCCCAGGCCGGCGACACCAACGGCGACCTCACCAACCGTCTCCACGTCGGGCTCGGAGGCAACGAGAGCGCCGAGTCGGGCCGGGCCGTGCGCCGGCTGGCCGCGGTGGTGCGCCGGGAAGGCGCCGGCGCCGCACTGGACGAGGCCGACCCCGAAGCCGCCCTGCGGGCCGCCAGCCCGGCGGCCGCCGCCGAGCTGGACCGCGTGCTGGCCCGGTTCGGCCACCGGGGCCCGGCCGAGTTGGAGCTGTCCAACCCCAGCTTCCGGGCCGATCCCCGCCAGCTGCTGGAGATCGTCCGGGCCGAGCTCGGCCGCCCGTCGAAGGCCGAGGAATCGCCGACCATGCGCCGGGAGGCCGAAGTCGAGCTGGCCCAGAGGCTGGGGCCGGTCAAGCTCCGGGCGGTGACGCCCCTGCTGCGCCGGTCGCAGCGC
>JBOGFO010000613.1:0-1726 GCA_050743445.1 Acidimicrobiia bacterium | reverse complement strand
CCCGCCCGCCGGACCCGGCTATCGGGAGTCCCGCTCCCGGAACCAGCGGGGGTGGTGCCAGGCCGCCCACGCCCGGGTGACCCGGCCGGTGGTCATGGCCGACATCGTGCCCGGCAGCACCACGGCCGAGAGCAGCACGTGGACCATGAAGCCGCCCACGGTGAGCAGGAAGGTGGCGTGGTGCAGCAGGCGGGCCGCCTGGCCGATGCCCGAGCCCGCCAACCACGGGTACCAGAGGGGCAGGCCGGTGACGAGGAGAACGACCCCGAGCACAACGGAGAACCAGAAGTAGCCCTTCTGGCCGGCGTTGTAGCGGCCGATGTCGAGGCCGGTGTGGCCGGACTGGGCATAGGTGCGCATCCGCCGGCGCCACATGCGGTCGACGGCGTCGAAGCGCATGTCCTTGGCCCAGGAGAAGAACATCATCACGACCCCGACCGTGAACCCGACACCGATCCAGGGATGAAGGAAGCGCATGGTCTGGCCGCCGCCGAAGAGCCCGGCCAGGAACGCCAACCGGGGGTAGCCGAGGGCGAAGCCGGAGACCATGAGGGCGATGAACGTGAGTGCCGTCCACCAGTGGAGCAGCCGCTCGTTGAACGTGTAGCGCTCGATGGTGCCGGGTTCGTCGCTGACGCGGACCCGGGGATGGAGGACGGTCATCGGTCCTCCTCTCCCGGAGCGGGCGTGCCGTTCCCCGGTGGGGGGGTTCCGGCTGGTCCCGGCAGCGGCCCTCCCGGCGGCTCCACGGGATGGTCGGACGCGCGCACCGGCTCCACCGTGTGTGAGGGGCCGGCGATCTCCTCGTGACGCCGGCCCGCCTCGTAGGCCTCGTCGACCGCCTGGTCCTCGGGCGGGGGCCGGTGCCGGCCGGTGCGGAGCCAGAAGATGGCCGAGGCCAGAACGCCGCCCCACACCGAGACCGTGCCGAGCTTGCGCAGCACCGACAGGGCGGAGAAGAACGTTCCCGGGACCTGGGGATCGGACGGGAGTCCGTAGCCGCCCAGCATGTCGCCCCGGGGCACGAGGTACATCATGTGCACGCCGCCCACGCCCTCGGGGTCGTAGAGCATGGCGTTCTCGAAGCCCCGGTCCTTCAGCTTGGCGATCTTGGTGGCGGCGTAGTCGAGCATCTCCGCCTTGCCCCCGAAACGGATCGAGCCCGTGGGGCAGGCCTTCACGCAGGCGGGCTCCAGACCGGCCGAGACCCGGTCGACGCAGAGCGTGCACTTGTAGACCTTCTTCGTCCCCGTGTCGAAGCGGGGGATGTCGAAGGGGCAGCCGGCGATGCAGTACTGGCAGCCGATGCACTTCGTCTGGTCGAAATCGACGATGCCGTTCGTGTACTGGACGATGGCGCCGGGGGCCGGGCAGGCCAGCAGGCAGCCCGGCTCGTCGCAGTGGAGGCACGAGTCCTTGCGGATCAGCCAGGCCAGGTCGCCGTCGTCGAGCTCCACCTCCTTGAAGCGCATCAGGTCCCAGGTGTTGGGGGTGAGGTCCCGGTGGCTCTGGTAGCTGCCGAAGTTCGTCGTCTCCTCGGCCGGGAGGTCGTTCCACTCCTTGCACGCCACCTCGCAGGCCTTGCACCCGATGCAAAGGTCGATGTCGACCAGCTTGGAGACCTGGGTGGTGTCGGTGCGGATGGCGGTCGACGAGGCCGGGGTGGCCGACTTGCGGCGGATGGCCAGTCCCAGTTCGGTGGACATCGCTCCCCTCCTCTCAGGCC
>JBOGFO010000612.1:0-11964 GCA_050743445.1 Acidimicrobiia bacterium | reverse complement strand
GCCAAGAAGACCCTCACCACGCTGAACCCGGACGTGGACGTGGTCGCCTACGACGTGCGGCTTGCCGCCGACAACGTGCTCGAGATCATCGACGGCTACGACGTGATCGTCGACGGCACCGACAACTTCCCCACCCGCTACCTGGTAAACGACGCCGCCCTGCTCAAGCGCATCCCGGTGGTCCACGGCTCGATCTTCCGCTTCGAGGGCCAGGCCACCGTCTTCTCCCCCTATGTGGGGCCGTGCTACCGGTGCCTCATCCCCGAGCCGCCGCCGCCCGAGCTGGCCCCGTCCTGCGCCGAGGCCGGCGTGCTCGGCGTGCTGCCCGGCATCGTGGGCTCGATCCAGGCGATCGAGGCCATCAAGCTGCTCCTCGGGCTGGGCGACCCCCTGATCGGCCGGCTCCTGGCCTACGACTCGCTGGAGCAGACGTTCCGCACCTTCAAGGTGAACCGGGACCCGAGGTGCCCGTCCTGCGGCGACGACGCCAAGATCACCATCGCCGACTACGACGAGTACTGCCTGCCCCACGCCACCCTGGCCGACGGGAGCACCGTCGGCCACTAGCCGGCGGGCCCGAGCGCAGCGAAGATCACCCCGCCGGAACATGCGTTCATTCGTCGCCCCCCATGGCCGCCGACAGATGAACGCATCTTGGCGGTAGTAGCAGTCCAGCGACGTACATGCGTTCATTCGTCAGTCCCCATGGCGGCCGACAGATGAACGCATCTTGGACGCAAGCCAGGCCCGACGCGCCCGCCGCCGGCGGGCCCGAGCGCAGCGAGGATCACCCCGCCGGAACATAAGGACGGGGCGCCACCGGCGCCGCCACGCCGTAGAGGGCCGTTCGGGGGCTCTCGGGGGCAGAGCCCCCGAGTCAGCGGTAGCTGGAGGCCAGGGCGATGAGGTAGATCGCCGACGCGCCCATCACGGCCAGGAAGAGCCGGCGGACGGCCGCGGGCGACATCGACTGGGCCGCCCGGGCGCCCACGAACGAGCCGAAGAGGCCGCCGGGGACGAGCCAGGCGAGGCCCACCCCGTCGATGTTGCCCAGCAGCAGGTGGGTGACGGCGCCGGCCAGGCTGGCCACCAGGATGGCGAAGAGCGAGTTGGTGACGGCGAGGCTGCGGGGGATGCGGCCGATGCTCACCATGAGCGGGACGATGAGGAACCCGGCGCCGACCCCGAACGCCCCCTTCAGGAGGCCGATGACGGTCCCGGCCGCCCCCGCTCCCGACAGCTCGGCCTGGCCCAGCACGACCTGAGGCACGGGTTCGGCCTGCTCCACCTCCGTCGCCTCGACCCCCTCCACCGCCACCTGGAGGGGCGGGGCGGCGGGCACGCTGAGCGGCCGGCGGGTCTGCGGCCAGGCCAGGGAGATGCCCGTCACGCAGGCGGTGAAGAGGCCGAGGGCCAGGGTGAGGTCCCGGTCCCCCAGGCCCTCGGCCAGCAGGGCACCCCCCACGGCCCCGAGCGCCGCGCCCAGGCCGATCGCCGCCACCAGGCGCCGGTCGGCCAGGCCGAGCCGGAGGTGCACGAAGGTGCCCCAGCCGCCCATGACCATGAGGTACACGAGGCCGGTACCCACCGCCACCTGGGGATCGGCCCCCGCCGCCAGCAGCAGCACCACGGTGGCGAAGCCCCCACCGGCGCCGAGCAGCCCGGCGAGCACGCCGGTCAGGCAGCCGACGGCCAGCAGCAGGACACCTTCGCTCACGGCCGGCGGCAGGAGGGGGCGGGGACGGCCAAGGGGGTGGGGGTCAGTGCGGGAGGGGTCACGGTGGGCAATACAGTAAGACCGATCCCCGGAGGTGCCTGTGATCTTCACCCAGTACTACCTCGACTGCCTCTCCCAGGCCTCCTACCTGATCGGAGACGAGAGCACGGGGAGGGCGGTCGTCGTCGATCCCCGGCGGGACGTGGACGAGTACGTGGCCGACGCCGGCGCCGCCGGGCTGCACATCGAGACGGTGATCGAGACCCACTTCCACGCCGACTTCATCTCCGGCCATCTGGAGCTGGCCCGCCAGACCGGGGCGGAGATCGCCTACGGGGCGGCGGCCGAGCCCGACTTCGCCCACCGCAAGCTGGCCGATGGGGAGCGCCTCACGCTCGGACGGGTCGCCATCGACATCCTGGCCACCCCGGGACACACGCCGGAATCGATCAGCCTGGTGGTCTGGGAGGACGTCGACCACGAGTCGCCCTACGGGGTGCTCACCGGCGACACCCTCTTCATCGGCGACGTCGGCCGGCCCGATCTCCTGTCCGCCGCCGGCCTCACCTCCGAGGACCTGGCCCGCCACCTGTACCGCTCCCTCCACGACAAGCTGCTGCGCCTGCCCGACACCACCCGGGTGTACCCGGCCCACGGCGCCGGCTCCTCCTGCGGGAAGAACCTGTCCTCGGCCACGGTCTCCACCATCGGCGAGCAGCGGGTGGGCAACTACGCCCTGGTCCTGCCCGACGAGGACGCCTTCGTGGCGGCGGTGACCGCCGACCAGGCAGCCGCCCCGGCCTACTTCCCCTACGACGCCGCCCGCAACAAGGAGGACCGTCCGCTTCTCGACGACACGCCGCCGGCGGCACTGGCGCTCAACGACGTGCTCCGCCTCCAGCGGGAGGGGGCGATCGTGCTCGACACGCGGGAACCGGCCGACTTCGCCACCGGGCACGTCGCCGGATCGGTCAACGTCGGCCTGTCCGGCCGCTACGCCGAGTTCGCCGGGTCGGTGCTCGACCCCCACACCGACATCGTCCTGGTCACCGAGCCCGGGCGGGAGGCGGAGGGCAAGACCCGCCTCGCCCGGATCGGTTTCGACCGGGTGCTGGGCCATCTGGCCGATCCGGTCGCCGCCCTCACCACCACCCCGGAGGTCGCCCGCCGGGCTTCACGCCTCGACGTCGACCAGCTGACGGTCGCCTGCTCCGAGGTCGATCCCGTCCTGGTGGACGTGCGCAACCCCGGGGAGGTCGGCCAGGGGCAGATCCCGGAGGCGGTGGCCATCCCGCTCGGCCAGCTGCGGACGCGTCTCGGCGAGCTCGACCCCGGCCGGCCCACGGTCGTCTACTGCGCCAGCGGTTTCCGCTCCTCGATCGCCGCCAGCCTGTTGCGGGCCAGCGGCTTCTCGGACGTGTCCGACCTCAAGGGTGGCTACCAGGCCTGGTCGGTCCGCCACCCGGCGCCGACCACCGCCTGAGGGCGCCGTCAGCGACGCCGGCGGCGGCTGGCGCCTCCCCGGCGCTCAGCCGGCTTCTCCGTGCCGTTGGGCTTCTCGAACCCGGCCAGCACCTCGACCAGCGTGCGGACCCCGTAGCCCGTCCCGCCCTTGGCGGTGTAGCCGTCGTCGGCCGGCGCCCGGGCCGGTCCGGCGATGTCGAGGTGGGCCCAGGGAACGTCGGCCACGAACTCGGAGAGGAACAGGCCGGCGGTGAGCGCACCGGCGTAGCGGTTGCCGGTGATGTTCTTCAGGTCGGCGATCTCCGATTCCAGTTCCTTGCGGTAGGACTCGGGCAGGGGCAGGTGCCACATCGGCTCGCCGGCCCGCTCGGCGGCGGCGCCGACCTGGTGCGCCCACTCGGCGTGGTTCCCCATGAGGCCCGCCACCTTGAGCCCGAGGGCCACCATGCAGGCGCCGGTCAGGGTGGCGAGGTCGATGATCGCGTCCGGCCCCTCCTCCACCGCCAGCGACAGCCCGTCGGCCAGGATCAGGCGGCCCTCGGCGTCGGTGTTGAGCACCTCGACGGTCTTGCCGTTGCGGATCTTGAGGACGTCACCGGGCTTGATGGCCCGCCCGCCGGGCATGTTCTCGGTGGTGGGGACGAAGGCGATGACCTTCGTCTGCACCCCGGCCTGGCGCAGCACGGACATGGCGCCGATGACGGCGGCCGCCCCCGACATGTCCGTCTTCATCGTCTCCATGCCCTCGGCCGGCTTGATGGACAACCCGCCGGAGTCGAAGGTGATGCCCTTGCCCACCAGCGCCACCGTGCCCCGGGACCGGCCCCGTGGGGTGTACGTCATCTTGATGAGCCGGGGGGGCTGGTCGGAGCCGAGGGACACGCCCAGGAGCCCACCGAGGCCCTCGTTGGCGATCGCCACCTCATCGAGGATCTCGATGTCGAGTCCACCCTGCTCGGCCGCCTGCCGCGCCTGCTCGGCCAGCGCGATCGGGGTCAGCGTCCCCGCCGGTTCGTTGACGAGGTCCCGGGCCCAGGCCACGGCCCGGGCCACCGCCGTGCCCCGCTCCAGAGCGGTCTGGGTGGCGGAGTCCCGGGAGCCGAGCACCACCACCCGCTCGGTGGCGTGCGCCTCGCCCTTGCCCTTGTAGCGCAGGAAGCGGTACGTGCCCATGACGAACCCCTCGGCCAAGGACTGGGCCGCCGCCTTGGTGTCCATCCCGGCCGGGACGGCGTCGAGGAGCGTGGTGGCCACCGTGTTCGCCTTCGACGCCTTGCGGGCCAAGGCGGCGGCCGCCCGGCGGAGCCCGTCGAGGGTCAGGCCGTCGCGCTCGCCCAGACCGACCAGGACGGCGGCGGACGCGCCCAGCCCGGCGGCCGGCACGAGCAGGGTCTGGTCGACCTTGCCCTCGAACCCGGACTCGGTCATGAAGTCACCCAGGCTGCCGCCGAGGGCGGTGTTCACCGCTTTGGCGCCGGGGCCGAGGACCCGGCCCGAGAACACGGGCACGGCCAGGAGGTCGGCCTTGGCCTTGGCCGGCGGGGTGGTGGCGAGGGCGAAGGTGACGGGCACGTCGGGCTCCTTGTCAGTCAGCGATACGGACGGGGCGGAACGTCCCCTCCTGCCACCGGGCCATCGTGTAGACGAGGTCGGCCAGGCGGTTCAGGTAGGGGACGACCTGACTTGCCGGCATTTCGGGGGACACCCCCGGGCCCCCGGTGATCTCGGGGGACACCCCCGCACCCCCGGGGAGCCACCCGTCATGGGCGGCGGCGACCGCCGCCCGCTCGGCGCGGCGCACCACGGTGCGGGCCAGGTCGAGGGCGGCGGCGATGCGGTTCTCTCCGGGGAGGACGAACTCCGTGGGCGGGGTGTAGCGGCCGGTGAGGTCGTCGATGAGGGGCTCGAGGCGTTCCACCATCCCGGCGGTGACCAGGGACACCTCGGGGGTGAGCTTGTGGCGGTTCGCCGGGGCGGTGGCCAACTCGGCGCCGACCACGAACATCTCGCGCTGGAGGCGGATGATCATCTCGGCCAGCTCGGAACCCGGTTCGGACTCGGCCCGGGCCAGGCCGAGGGCCGAGACGGCCTCATCGACCTCGCCGTAGGCGGCGGGGCCGGCGGTGTCCTTTCCCACCCGTCCGCCGTAGAGGAGGCCGGTGGAGCCGTCGTCGCCCTTGCGTGTGTAGACCTTCATGGCAGGGCCGGGAGTCTAGGCCGCCATGTCTCGGCGCAGATTTTCCAACCCATTGGAATTTCTGCGCCGAGATCGTCAGGGCGCCGTCAGAGGGACGAAATCCGCGCCGGCGAGGCGGGCCAGGTCGGCGGGAGCCAGCTCCAGTTCGAGGCCGCGCCGCCCGGCGCTCACCAGCACGGCGTCGTGTTCCTTCATCGACTCGTCCAGGTACACCGGCAGGCGCCGGCGGTGACCGAGGGGGCTGATGCCGCCGACCACGTAGCCGGTGGCCCGCTCGGCGGCGGCCGGCTCCGCCATCGCTGCCTTGCGGCCGCCGGCGGCTGCGGCCAGGGCCTTCAAGGACAACGAGGCCGCCACCGGGACGACGGCGACCACCAGGCGGCTCTCACCCTCGGGGACACCCCGAACGCTCTCACCCTCGGGGACACCTCGAACGCTCTCACCCTCGGGGGCACCCCGAACCCCGAGGACCTCCGCCACCAGCGTCTTGAACACCCGGGCGGGATCGGCCCCGAGCTTCTCGGCCGCCTCCAGGCCGTAGGCGGGAGCGGCGGGGTCGTGGTCGTACTCGCAGATGCGGTGCTCCACCCCGGCCCGGGAAACAGCCACCGTGGCCGGAGTTCCCTTTGCTCCCATGAGCGGAGCATGGCAGGTGGGCCAGTACCCTTGAAGGACATATGGCCACATTCCTCGACACCCTGCGGGAGCGCATCGTCATCTTCGATGGTGCCACCGGCACCAACCTCCAACCTCTTCCGCTCGGGCCGGACGACTTCGGCGGCCAGAGCCTCGAGGGCTGCATGGAGATGCTGGCCATCACCCGCCCCGACGTGATCGCCGAGCTCCACCGCTCCTTCTTCGAGGTCGGGGTCGACGCCGTCGAGACCGACACCTTCGGCGCCTTCCCCGTCGTCCTCAACGAGTACGGCATCCCCGAGCGGACCTACGAGCTCAACGTGGCCGCGGCCCGCATCGCCAAGGAGGTCGCCTCGGGCTACTCCACCCCCGACCGGCCCCGGTGGGTGGTGGGCTCCATGGGCCCGGGCACCAAGCTGCCCTCCCTCGGCCAGATCGACTTCCTGACCCTGCGCGACGGCTACCAGGCCCAGGCCGACGGGCTCCTGGCCGGCGGGGTGGACATCCTGCTGGTGGAGACGGTCTACGACCTCCTGCAGGCCAAGGCGGCGCTGATCGCCTGCCGCCGGGCCATGGCCTCGGCCGGCCGCGAGGTGCCCCTCATGGTGCAGGTGACCATGGAGACGACGGGGCGGATGCTGGTGGGCAGCGAGATCGGCGCCGCCCTCACCGCCCTGGAGCCGATGCGGCCCGACGTGATCGGGCTCAACTGCGCCACGGGCCCGAAGGAGATGACCGAGCACCTCCGCCACCTGTCCCAGTACGCCCGCATCTTCCTCTCCTGCCTGCCCAACGCCGGGCTGCCGTCGGTGGTGGAGGGCCGCACCCACTACGACCTCACCCCGGAGGAGCTCACCGACGCCCACGACCGCTTCACGGCCGAGTTCGGCCTCAACGTGGTCGGCGGGTGCTGCGGCACGACCCCCGAGCACCTCCGCCAGGTGGTGGAGCGCATGTGGGGTCGGGAGCCGCAGCGCCGCGAACCGATCCGGGAGCCGGGCTGCGCCTCCATCTACACCTCCGTCGCCTTCGACCAGGACGTGACCTACCTGACCATCGGCGAGCGCACCAACGCCAACGGGTCGAAGGCGTTCAAGCAGGTCATGCTGTCCGAGGACTGGGACGGCTGCGTGCAGATGGCCCGCGAGCAGGTGAAGGAAGGGGCCCACGTCCTCGACGTGTGCGTGGACTACGTCGGGCGCGACGGCGTGACCGACATGCATCAGATCGCCTCCCGGTTCGCCACCCAGGCCGCCCTCCCCCTGGTGTTCGACTCCACCGAGCCGCCGGTCATGGAGACCGGCCTGCGGTACTTCGGCGGCCGGGCCATCCTCAACTCGGCCAACCTGGAGGACGGCGAGGCGCCCGGGTCCCGCTGCGACCGGGTCTTCACCCTGGCCCGCGAGTACGGAGCCGCGGTCATCTGCCTCACCATCGACGAGGACGGCCAGGCCCGCACGACGGACTGGAAGGTGCGGGTGGCCAAGCGCATCCACGACCTGGCCGTCGACCGCTACGGCCTGGAGCCGAGCGACCTCATCTTCGACGTCCTGACCTTCCCCCTCGGTTCGGGCCAGGAGGACCTGCGGCGCGACGGCATCGAGAGCATCGAGGCCATCCGGCAGATCAAGGCGGAGCTTCCCGGCGTCTACACCGTCCTCGGCGTGTCCAACGTCAGCTTCGGGCTCAACCCCGTCACCCGCCACGTCCTCAACTCCGTCTTCCTCCACGAGGCGGTGGAGGCCGGCCTCGACGCCGCCATCGTCCACGCCGCCCGGATCATGCCCATGCACCGCATCGACGACCGCGCCCGGGAACTTGCCCTCGACCTGGTGTGGGACCGGCGCCAGCCCGGCTACGACCCCCTGACCGAGCTCATGGCCCACTTCGACGGCACCGAGGCGGTGGCCGTCGAGCGCGAGGACCGCTCGGGCTGGCCGGTGGAGAAGCGCCTGGAGACGCGCATCGTCGACGGGGAGCGCGACGGCCTCGAAGCCGACCTCGAGGAGGCACTGACCGGGGGCCGGCCGGCCCTGTCCATCATCAACGACGTCCTTCTGTCCGGGATGAAGACGGTGGGCGACCTGTTCGCCTCCGGCGACATGCAGCTGCCCTTCGTGCTCCAGTCGGCCGAGACCATGAAGACGGCGGTGGCCTACCTCGAGCCGCACATGGAGAAGACCGACAGCGGCGGGAGGGGCCGCATGGTGATCGGAACCGTCAAGGGCGACGTGCACGACATCGGCAAGAACCTGGTCGACATCATCCTGACCAACAACGGCTACGAGGTGACGAACCTCGGCATCAAGGTGCCGCTGACCGAGTTCGTCGCCAAGGCGCAGTCGATGAAGGCCGACGTCATCGGCATGAGCGGCCTGCTGGTCAAGAGCACGCTGATCATGCGGGAGAACCTGGAGGAGCTGAACAACCAGGGCCTGTCCCACATCCCCGTGCTCCTGGGCGGCGCCGCCCTCACCCGCAACTACGTCGAACGCGACCTCCGCGAGGTCTACGAGGGCCGGCTGTTCTACGGCAAGGACGCCTTCGAGGGCCTGCGCACCATGGAGAAGTTGATGGAGGGCAAGCGCACCGGCGAGCTCGACCCGGACTTCGGGCGGGCCCCCGGTGGCCGGCAGCTGCCGCCCCGGAAGTCGCAGCGGGAGGACGCCGAGCCCGCCGAGGAGGCCCCCGCCCGCTCGGCGGTGGCCACCGACAACAAGGTGTTCGTCCCGCCCTTCGTCGGCTCCCGGGTGTCGAAGGGCATCTCCATCGACGACATCGCCGGCTACCTCAACGAGACGGCCCTGTTCCGCAACCAGTGGCAGTTCCGGCCCGAAGGGGGCGAGAACGACGCCGCCTTCAAGGATCGGATCCGGCCCAACCTGCGCGAGGAGCTGGCCAAGGCCAAGGAGGCGGGCGCCCTGGTGCCGGGCGTGGCCTGGGGCTACTTCCCGGCCAACGGGGACGGCAACGACCTCGTGATCTGGACCGACGAGAACCGGCGCACGGAACGGCTGCGGTTCAACTTCCCCCGCCAGCGCAAGCCATCGTGGCTCTGCATCGCCGACTTCTTCCGGTCCGTCGAGTCGGGCGAGGCGGACTACGCCGGCTTCTCGGTGGCGACCATGGGCGAGGTCGCCTCCGAGCACGCGGCCAAGCTCTTCGCCGACGACCGCTACCAGGAGTACCTGTTCTTCCACGGCCTGTCGGTGGAGATGACCGAGGCGCTGGCCGAGTACTGGCACCGGCGCATGCGGGAGGAGTGGGGCTTCGCCGCCGAGGACGGCCCCTCGCTGGCCGGGCTGTTCCGCCAGCAGTACCGGGGGTCCCGCTACTCGTGGGGCTACCCCGCCTGCCCCGACCTGGAGGACCAGACGAAGGTGGCCGAGCTTCTCGACATCGCCCGTATCGGCGTGAGCGTCTCCGAGGAGTTCCAGCTCCATCCCGAGCAGTCCACGTCGGCCATCGTCGTTCCCCACCCGGAGGCCAAGTACTTCATCACCTGAGGCTCACCGTGCCCCGGTTTCGGCCGCGGGGACACAGCCGTTTTCGCCGAAGGGCACGTAACCCAGCACCGTACACATGTCCCGGGGGTGCTCGTCCCAGTCCGGGCATTTCCCGATCACCGACTTCGGGGCGCAGAAGAAGGCGCTGATGTGGTTCTGGGCGGTGTAGGAGCGGCCCTTGTAGCGGTAGTCGACGTCGATGCGGTCCCACCAGAACACGCCGGGTCTGGTGATCTCCAACCCGAAGACGAGCGCCACGCCCCGTTCCCGGCCCGGAAGGACCTGGGTGCCCCGCACCGCGGTGAGTTGGCCAAGCCTGAGGAGCGGTGCCGGGTACCCGGGGAAGGCGGCGGCCTCGGTGGTCCCCCGGTCCGGGTCAGCGGCGGTGGACGCCTCGATGAGCCGCAGGCCGCCCCGAAGCGGGGGGACGACCCGGAAGGCCTCGATGACCGCCGGTTCGTCGTGCCGGTTCCGGAACGAGAGGCCGGCCCAGGTACGGGGCTCGTTGACTTCCACGGCGATGCCGTCGAACGCTCGGCCGTCGACGCCCCCGATCGGGCCATCGCCGTCGGTGTACACCTTCACACCGGCATCGCGGATGCGATCGGCGGCGAGTGCTCCGGCGGCGAGCACCAGCACCGTGGCGACCCCGATCCAGCGGGCGCGCCCGGAGCGGAGACACCTCATCGCCCGTCGGCCGTGGCCCCGCCCGGAGGGATGCAGCCGTTCTCACCGAAGGGCACGTAGCCTAGGACCTTGCAGATATCACGGGGATGCTCATCCCAGTCGGGACAGTCCCCGATCACCGACCCGGGGGCGCAGAAGTAAGCAATGAGGTCGTTCTGGACGGTGTACGAGCGGCCCTTGTACCGGTAGTCCACGTCGATCCGGTCCCACCAGAACACGCCCGGCCTGGTGATTTCCAGACCGAGGACGAGCGCCACCCCGCGTTCGCTGCCGGGAACAATCTTGGTGCCGCGCACGGGGCGGAGCCTGCCCAGCTCAAGGAGCGGCGCAGGGTACCCCGGGAAGGCGCCGGATTCCGTGGTCCTTCGATTCGGATCGGCAGCCGCCGACGCTTCGATGAGCCTCAATCCCCCCCGGAGCGGAGGGGAGATCCTGAACGCCTCGATCACGGCAGGTTCGTTCCGCCGGTTGCGGAAGGATAGGGCGGCATAGGTGCGCGGCTCCTTCACCTCCACCGCGAAGCCCTCGAACGTCCGCCCGTTGACGCCACGGATGGGGCCGTGGTCACCCGTGTACACCGTCACGCCCGTACGGATGCGATCGATGACGAACGGCATGGCGGCGAGCACCACGAGCGAGGCCACACTGATCAGGCGGGCGCGTCGAGACCGAAGGACCCGTTTCAGCATGGGCGTCCGGGTCTGCAGTCGTCGACCGGGTAGGGCGTCTCGAGCCCGGAGAAGATCCGTTTCGACCAGGACGGAACGTCGTCGTCGCCGCAGAGCCAGTGGATGGGCTTCGAACGGTCGAACTCCCAGACGTTCCTCAGGAATTTCGAGAACCCGGAGTGAGCCTTGAAGCTCGCCCCTCCCACGGACGCCGCTCCACCCCAGGTGTACGCCTCACGCTCGTCACGCTCGACTTTGGCGCCGGCCGGGTAGTCGCGGGCGTTCGGGGAGCCGGCGCAACCGGGGACGTTGTGGGCGATCTGGCGGCCTCCGCCTTCCCAGCGCTCGGCCACGATCTCCTCGTGGGAATTGAAGTCCTCGCCGTTGCAGGTGACGTTGTAGCGGACGTAGGTGAACGGGCTCTCGACCCGGTAGTTCCCGCCACCGTTGATGTTGAACGTCGTCTTCGCCCCGGTGGAGTTGTCGAGGTGGTGCTCGCCGCGGGCTCCCCAACCGCCGCCGGCGATCTCGACCGCGACGGACACATGGCTGTCCTCGCGCTGCTCGTAGGCGAACGAGCCCCGCCTGACGCCGTCGCTGGTGTTGATCTCGCCCACCGTCGTGTGGACGTAGGGGTACTCGTCGAGCTGACGGCGGTGGCAGCGGGAGATCAGCGGCTCACCCGAGGCGTATCGGCCATCGACCCGATCGACGTGCTCGGACGCAGGGTCGAGGCGAACCTCCAGGGCATCGGCCGGGCGGCTGTCGCCCGTCTCCCAGGCCAGAGGGGCGACCCGGCGGGCGAAGTGGGTCTCGTAGCGGGAGCCGCCGGAGTCGGCGAGGAGCACGAGGTTCCGGGAGCGGTCGGCTGCGCCCGCGCCCGGGTCCCGACTTGCGCGCAGGGCGAAGACGCCGTCAGGCCCAGTGACCGTCCAGGCCACTAGCGGCAGCTCCACGGGCGTCGTCTCGGTGCCCGTCCACCGGGGCCAGCTGTAGAGACGAACCACACCGGCTGCCGGTCGCCCTCCAGCGTCGAAGAGGCGGCCCCGGGCCAGGATGGACGAGGAGAGGGTGGCACTGTCAGCCACC